>VAZR01000015.1 GCA_005888515.1 Alphaproteobacteria bacterium
CGCCGACGCAGAGGAGATCGTTGACGTTCATCGCGACGCAGTCGATGCCGATCGTGTCGTATTTGCCCATCATCTGCGCGACGATTGCCTTGGAGCCGACTCCATCGGTGCATAGCGCGAGGCCAAACCCGCCGATATCGACGACATTGGCGAAATAGCCGATCGGCAACTGGACGGCGCCGAGACCCGATTGCGGCCAAGTCGCGGTGATGCGCGCGATGATGTTGCGCAATCCGGCATCGGCCTCGCCGACATCGACGCCGGAAGACTTGTACCCGTCAGGGACCCTGTTGGATCGCGTCACGCCCGCCTGCTCGGTAGAAAAGAGGCGGCGGCACTATCGGCGTCCGCGCGGCGGGGCTCAAGCCCGCTCGACGCGGCACAGAAAGCAGCCCGGCCGCGCGGTGTGGATATTGACAAAGTCGGTGCGCGAGTCGCCCAGACACCGCTGGATCAGCGCATCGACGTCCCGCCCGTCGCTGACATCGCCGAGATCGTAGAGACAGAAATCGCGGGCATCGTAGGCGCGGACCGAGACCAGCCGGTTGCGCACGATCTCGGGAACTCGATCGAGGTGCTCGAACCGGCCGCAGCCTTCGGCATGAACCCAGATTGGGCTCGGGGTCCAATAGATCCCGTTTGGGCGGCCGAAATGGTAGGAGCCGAGCAGCACGGCCTCACCGCGAACCGCTTCGGCCAGGCAATGCCGGCAGGGCGATGGGTGATCGGCGACCTGGCGATGCAGATGGTTGCCGCCGTCGTCAATACCGGTCTCGCGAAAGCGGCGGGCGGCGGCGCTACCCATCGGCACGCAGCGGAACGGTACCATGACGACCTCGCCAAAAGGATCAACAAGGCTCAAGAATGGCATGGTGCAGCGGGAACCGTCTTCCCGCCGGTTGCGGTTTCATTCGGTACCCGCGTGCAGCCCCGGCGATCGGAGGGTCAGATGAACGAAGACCGCTTCAACATGGATATCCGCAAATACCTGAAGACCGTCGGCGTCACCTCGCAGCGCGAGATCGAGCTGGCGGTGCGCGACGCCCTCGAAAAGGGCAAGCTGTCGGAGCGGACGCTGCTCAAGCCGAAGATGATTCTGCGCATCCCCGAGATCGGGCTCGAGCACGTCATCGACGGCGAGATCGGCCTGAGCTGATCACGCTGACGTCGGCGCGGCGCAGGACCGCGCCGGCAGCCGGCCCTTATTTCGCGAGCGCCACCGTGTAATGGCACGCCCCGCGCTCCATGTTTCCGGTTAGCTGGCCGACGACGATCTGGCCGTTCAGGATGGACGAGCTGCCGTCGCTGTTCTTGTGGTAGGCCGTCACGGCGCCATTGGCGTCGACCCTGCCCTTGTAGTGCAATTTGTGCCGCTTCCAGTTGGCGTATTCGAGATTGATGAGGCCGCTGCGAACCAGCGCCCGAGCAGGCCGTCCCGAGACGCAGCCCGAGCGGTTGGCCAGATCAGTGGAGGATCCCGCCGACATCAGCGTCAGTGAACCGGCATAGACCCCATCGTACGACGCCGGCATTGCTGCCATCGGAGGGGACGGAGGGCTCGCCATCGCGACGGGTGGCGGAGGAGGTGCGGTGGCAACCGGCGGCGCCGGCTGGGGGGCGCAGGCCGCGAGCGTCAGGAGCGCACCGAGCACGTAAAGCTTTTTCATCGTGAAGTCTCCCCTATGGTGACAGAACACGCCTTCGGTTTATTCCGATATGCGGCGGGTTTTTATTTTTTGCGATGGACGAAATCACCAGACCCCGATGTGCTCCCCGACGGGAGACACGCGTCAAGCCGGTGCCGGGTGCGCGGGCTCGCGCCCGCGCCCCGAAGTGACACGAATGATTATTACAGGTGCTTTTTCAGGAAGTCGTACACCGGCTGGTGACTGATTTCGGTGTTGCGCTTCTCGTTGTCGAAATAGGTGATCTCGATGTCGCCGCCGGCCTTGCGGTAGTTGCTGACGAAACGCTCGGGTTCGTTGCCGGCGAAACCGCCATCGGGGTCGTGATAGTCATGCACCTCGTCGGGCCGGCCCTGGATCCAGATCGCCGGCGGCATGACGACCTTCTCGCCGCGTTCGAGGATCAGCATCGGGTTGCCCTCGATCATGTTGGCTTCGGTCTTCCAATACGTGTCGTGCTTCTCCTTCATGCCGTTCGCGAAGGCCGGCGGGTTCGGCTCGGCCGAGCGGCGGATCGCATTGCGGTAGCGTGAGATCGGGTTGATGACCGGCCACAGCATGATGACGCCCTTGACGCTGGCATCGACGCCGGACGGCCCGGGGATCGCCGCGTAACGCGGATCATTGGGCCGCATCGCCACGAGCATCGCGAGATGGCCGCCGCTCGACGCGCCGCCGACCGCGACCTGGTCGGGATTGACCTTGAGCTCCTTCGCATTCGCCTTGGTCCAGCGGATGCCGTAATTGATGTCCTGCAGCGTCGTCGGATAGCCGTCGGCGGCGTGCCGGAAATTCAGCGTGACCATAACGACGCCGCGCTGCGCCAGGTACTCGCCGAGGCCGGTGCGATCATTAAGATCGCCATTGTTCCAGGCGCCGCCATGCAAATCGACATAGGCCGGGAACGGGCCCGGGCCCTCCGGCTTGAATACGCGCGCCATGATCTGACGCTCGCCGTGCTTCAGATAGCAGACGTCTTCCTTGGTGAATTGCGGCATCGTTGATAGTCCTCCCAGGGTACCGCGGCGGTCGCGGATGGCCGCCGCCTTCGCGGAATTGCGGCCAACAGCCTACCCCGCCCGGAGACAACCGACCAATGCGAATTTCGCGGGGCCGCAGCCCCTCACCCGGCTCGCTGGCGCTCGCCACCCTCTCCCCGCAAGCGGGGAGAGGGATGTGAGGCTCGGCGGCGCCCAAATAACTCCCTCTCCCCGCTTGCGGGAGAGGGTCGGGGTAAGGGGCTATTCGACGGTTGACGCGGGGGCAGGCCGAGAACAGGTTTAGCTCAACCGACCCGTTTCCTCAGTAGCGAGGGCAGCGCCATGAAGCTGATGTGGTTCCACCTGATGCCCTACACCGAGCTGCCGGATGATTTTCGGGAGAAGCATCCCTCGGTGTGGGTCGATATTCACTCGTCGCTGTTTGATCCGCGTCGGGCGCATCACATGTACAACGACTTCATGGATGAGCTCGAATACGCCGCCGAGGTCGGCTTCGACGCGGTGTGTGTCAACGAGCATCATTCGAACGGCTACGGGCTGATGCCCTCGCCGAATCTGATCGCGTCGTCATTGGCGCGGCGCACGACCGACACGGCGATCTGCGTCATGGGCAACTCGCTGGCGCTCTACAACCCGCCGACCCGAGTGGCGGAAGAATTCGCGATGATCGACTGTATCTCGGGCGGGCGCCTCATTGCGGGCTTCCCGGTCGGCACGCCGATGGACACCTGTTTCGCCTACGGCCAGAACCCGTCGATGCTGCGCGAGCGTTATCTCGAAGCGCACGATCTGGTCATGCGCGCCTGGACCGAGCGCGACACGTTCGCGTTCAACGGCCGCTACAACCAGCAGCGCTACGTCAACATCTGGCCGCGGCCGGTGCAGCGGCCGCACCCGCCGGTGTGGATCCCGGGCGGCGGCTCGGTCGAAACCTGGCAGTGGTGCGCCAAGATGGACTACGTCTACGCGTATCTGTCGTATTTCGGCTACAAGGATGGCCGCGCGACGATGCACGGCTTCTGGGAGGAGATGAAGCGGCTCGGCAAGGATCTGAACCCGTACCGCGCGGGCTTTCTGCAATTCGTCGGGGTCGCCGAGAGCCGCGAGCAGGCGATGGAGCTGTACCGCGAGCCCGCCGAATATTTCTACGGCCGCTGCCTGCGGGTCGACCCGAAATGGGCGATGCCGCCGGGCTACATCACCGAGGCGACGCAGCGCGCCGGCATCCAGGGCCAGATCGGCCGCGCCGCCAGCCTCGATGCGCGGCAAAAGGCGCGGGCGACGACGCAGATGGAGGACATCGTCGAGCGCGGTTATGTGATCATCGGCTCGCCCGACGAGGTCGTCGAGCAATTGACCACCGTCGCGACCGACCTCAATGTCGGTCACCTGATGATGCTGTTGCAGTTCGGCAGCATGGGGAAGGATCTCGCGAAATATAACACCAAGCTGTTCGCCGAACGGGTATTGCCTCGCCTGCGCGGGTTGTTCTCCGAATGGGAGGACAAATGGTGGCCCGCGCCGATGGCGCAAACCGAACGCGCCGGCCCGACCCCGTTCCAGGCCGGCGCAATCGCGGCGGAGTGACAGGGCGCCATTACACAGCGTCCTCTCCGCTTGCACCGTTCAGAATCGCGTCCCGGCGAAAGCCGGGACCCATTTGTCCGCGGCTCGTGCGACTGAAAAGTGGGTCCCGGCTTTCGCCGGGACACCAGTTTACTTCGTGCGGTCGATGACACCGGTCTCGCGCAAGCTGGCGATGTCAGTGTCGCTGTAGCCGAGTTCCTCGCGCAACACTGCGGCGGTGTGCTGGCCGAAGGTCGGCGGTGCGGTGACCGGGCGCTGCGGCGATCCCGGAAATTTGATCGGCCGGCCGACGACGCGCATCGGGCCGATTGCCGGATGGTCGGCCTCGACGACCATCTCGCGCGCGACGGCATGCGGATGCGATAGCGCGGCGCTGACGCCAAGCACCGGCGCGTAGGGCACGTCTGCTTCGGCCAAGCGCTGTTCCCATTCGGCGACGGTCCGCGTCTCGGTGACCTCGGAGATCAGCCGGTCGAGGTCGTCGCGATGGTCGCGCCGCAGGGTCGGCGTCAGAAAGCGCGGATCGGCGGCGAGCTCGGGCCGCTCCAGCGCCTCGCACAAGCGACCCCAGAAGCGCTCCGACAACACGGCGATGATGATCGAGCCGTCCGAGGCCGGAAAGCTGCCATAGGGGACGATATTGGGATGGCTCGACCCCATCGGGCCGGGATCCTCGCCGGTAATAAACGCGAGCTGCGCGAAATAGCCGAGCATGCCAATGAGGCCGTCATAAAGGCTGATGTCGATGAGGCGGCCATGGCCGGTCTGGCTGCGCTCGTGCAACGCGGCGAGGATCGCCATCGGGCCGAACACGCCGCCGACCATATCGCCGAGCGGGATGCCGAGCTTGACCGGCAGATGGCCGCGCTCGCCGTTGATGCTGAGCGCGCCCGACAGGGCCTGCGTCACGATGTCGAAGGACGGCTTGTCGCGCAGCGGGCCGGTCAGGCCAAAGCCGCTGATCGCGCAGTAAATCAGGCGCGGGTTGAGCGCGGCCAGCTTGTCGTAGCCGAGGCCGAGCCGGTCCATGACGCCGGGCCGGTAGTTCTCGACCAGGATGTCGGCGGTGCCGACGAGGCGGCGCAGGATGTCGGCGCCGGCCGGCTGCTGCAGATCGATGACGAGGCTTTTCTTGTTGCGGTTGATGCCGAGGAAATAATGGCTCTCGCCGGCGACAAAGGGCGGGAAATGCCGGGTCTCGTCGCCCAATCCCGGCGGCTCGATCTTCAAGATTTCAGCGCCGAGATCGCCGAGGCTCTGGGTGCAGAACGGGCCGGCCAACACGCGGGTCAGGTCGATGACCCGGAGCCCGTCGAGCGGGCCGGCCCAGCCGCTTTGTTCGGATGTGCTCACAACGCTTCGCTTTCAACGAACCCCGTGCCCGGACTTGTTCCGGGCACCCATGTCTTCGTAGTGGAAACCAGGAAGAAAGACGTGGGTGGTCGGGACAAGCCCGGCCACGGCGAATAAGAATGGTGGATCGTCGGCTATTTCGCGGCGGTGACCATGATCTCGACCAGCACCTCCGGCCGCGCCATCTCGGCCTTGACGCAGGCACGGGCCGGCGGGTTCCGCGGATCGACCCACTCGTTCCATACCGAGTTCATGTCGCGAAACATCGCCATGTCCTTGATCCATAGATTGGCGCTCAGCAAGTTGGATTTGCTGGTGCCCGCCTCCTTAAGATAATGGTCGATCTTCTCCAGGATCTCGGTCGTCTGCCCCTTGATGTCCTTGCCGGTATCGCTGGCGGTGAGGCCGGCGAGATAGACCGTATCGCCGCGCACGACGCAGCGGCTCATGCGCGGACCCGGACCTTCAGTGACCTCGATGCGGCGGATGTCGGCCATACTTTCCCTCCCTCGATCGGCAATGACAATGGCGCAGATTGTCATTGCGAGCGCAGCGAAGCAATCTCCCCGCCGACTATGCTCCATTGGACGGAGATTGCTTCGGCGTTTGGCAGCGCCTCGCAATAACAGTCGGGTTCAGGTCTCGCTGGCCGGGATGAAGCAGAGGATCGTGCCGCTGATCGGCGAGCGGCAGGCGATGCCGCGGGCCACCGGGTTGGAGGTGCCGTGCAAAACCTTGTCGTCCGGGATGCGGACCCAATTTGCGTCGATAAAGGCCTCGTAACCATCGGCGACGAGGCGGTATTCGACCGGGCGGCAATCGGCGATCGAACAGCAGGAGACGCCGCTGCCGGGCTGCTTCAGTGATTCAAACCAGCCATGCAGGGCCGGGTCGGCATTTTCCGGCGGCGCCGCATTGCTTGCGGCGATCCCCAGCACAGCAAAGGATGCGAACCACAGGACGGCGCCTGACAGACGAAGCACGCCTCCACCTCTCGATCGCGAGGCCCGTTCCGCGCTGTCCTACTGCCTGCAAACAGCCGGCCGCTTGCGACGCCGCGACGTTGAACTCGCGCGTCCGGAAACAGCCCCTCATATAGGATTGTTCCCGCATGGCGATCATTCGCCGGCGGCGGGCAACGCCCGGATTTAACTAGGTTAATTGGTAGGGCCACAATCAGGCGGGCGGCGCGTCCCGGTAGTTGACGATCCGCTTGCCGAAGGTGTGAATCCCGAGCGTGACGAGCGGCTGGTCCCCGACCACCCGGAAGACATGCGGCCGATTGGCCGGAGTGGACCCGCGTCGCGTAGCCCGGCGGCGAGGTTTGAATGCCCGTCCGGATCGGCACCCCCTCGCCGGTGTCGTCGCCGATAATCGGGCGATAGGTCGCGCCGCCCACAAAATCGACGACCGGCCGCTCGTCCTCGCGGATCACGGTAATGGTAGCGGGAGCATCATCGGGCATGAGCGGCCTCCGGGCGGACAGCGGCATCAGTATAGCGCGGATTTGGCCGTATAGCGCGGATTTGCGGGCCGGTGACAAAGCTGTGGGCGCGGAACCGGGAGATTTGAGGCGCTGTTCCCTGTTCGCGAGCGCCTTGTCGGCGACGGCAATATTGCATGCGCAATCACTGGTAGAAGACATGTCGGGGTGCCGAAAAGCAAAAAAGGCACGGGCGAAGGACACGCACGATCGCGGTCCGGACTGGTACAAGGACGCGGTCATTTACCAGCTTCACGTGCGGGCGTTCTACGACTCCAACAATGACGGCGTCGGCGACTTTTGCGGTTTGGCGGAGAAGCTGGATTACATCAAGGATCTCGGCGTCAACGCGATCTGGCTGTTGCCGTTCTATGAATCGCCGTTGCGCGACGACGGCTACGACATTTCCGATTACAAGGCGATAAATCCAGCTTATGGCACGCTCGACGATTTCCGCGATTTCGTCGAGGCGGCGCATGCGCGAGACATCCGGATCATCACCGAGCTGGTCGTCAACCACAGCTCCGATCAGCATCCGTGGTTCGAGCGCGCCCGCAATGCGCCGCCCGGCAGTCCCGAACGCGATTATTATGTGTGGAGCGAGACCGGTGACGAGTTCGAGAAAGCCCGCATCATCTTTCTCGATTCGGAAGTGTCGAACTGGAGCTGGGACCCGGTCGCCAAGGCGTATTATTGGCATCGCTTCTATGCCTGTCAGCCCGACCTCAATTTCGACAACCCGCTCGTCATCCGCGAGATCAAGGACCTCCTGAAGTTCTGGCTCGATCTCGGCGTCGACGGGTTTCGTTTGGATGCGGTGCCCTATCTGGTCGAACGCGACGGCACCAACAGCGAGAATTTGCGCGAGACGCACAGCGTTCTGAAGCTGATCCGGTCCGAAGTCGAACGCCTTCGCCCGGATTGCGTGTTGCTCGCCGAGGCGAACCAGCCGCCGGAAAGCACGCTCAGCTATTTCGGCAAGGGCGATGAATGCCAGATGGCATTCCATTTCCCGCTGATGCCGCGATTGTTCATCGCGTTGGCGCAAGAAGACCGCGAACCGATCGTCGATATCATTGAGCAGACCCGGGCGTTGCCCGACGCGTGTCAATGGGCGCTATTCCTGCGCAATCATGATGAGCTGACACTCGAAATGGTCACCGAGGAGGAGCGCAAATACCTGTGGCACGTCTATGCGACGCACCGTCGGCTGCGCATCAATCTCGGCATCCGCCGACGCCTGGCGACATTGCTGAACGGCGACCGCCGCCGCATCGAATTGATGAACAGCCTGCTGTTTTCGCTAAACGGCAGCCCGGTGATTTATTACGGTGACGAAATCGGGATGGGCGATAACCCGTTCCTCGGCGACCGTGACGGGGTGCGCACTCCGATGCAATGGTCGGCCGATCGCAATGCCGGGTTCTCGTGCGCCGATTACGTCGATCTCTATCTGCCGCCGATCGAGCACCGGTTCTTCGCCTATGACATCGTCAATGTCGATGAGCAGCGGAAGATGCGCTCCTCGCTGCTGAACTGGATGCGCTGGATCATCAAGGTGCGCCGGTCGCATCCGGCCTTCGCGCGCGGCGAGATCACCTTTCTCGCGCCGGCCAACAAGAAGGTGCTGGCCTATTTGCGCAGCTACGAGGGCGAAACCCTCCTCTGCGTCATCAATCTGAGCGAGACGGCGCAGGCCGCGGAGCTCGATCTCGCCGAATGGGCCGGCTGCGTACCGGTCGAGATGTTCGGCGGCTGCGCGTTCCCGGCAATCCGCGAAGAGCCGTACACGATCACCTTGCCGGGTCGCGAATTCCTGTGGCTGAAGCTGTTCCCGGCTGATCAGGTCGATCCGGCGCGCGGCGTACCGCATGAGGCGATGGATCGGCCCGACCTCCCGGCCGCCGACAAACCCGTGCCGCCCCGCCCGCGCGAGAAGGAAGGCGGGAGATCAGATAACCCCGCATCAAACCGGAAATAGCGGGATCCGCAGCGCGCGAGCACCGGCCGCCAGCCGCTCATCGTAAGTCGCCAGATCCACCGCCTGGCGGCGGCTGCGGAGGAATTCGATGGATGACAAGTGCAGCGCATCGAGCGTGCGTAACGGCGTCGGGAAAGGTTCGAGCGCGCGGGCCAGGACTGGGCTCGCCAGCTCGATCATTGCAACGCGAGCAAGCAGTGCGCGTGCCTGGTCGCCGTGCGTCCTATCGAGCTTTCGCGCGTTCAACCTGCACCACACCTCGTATTCTAATAGGCGGCTGGCGATCAGCGGCTGACGCCACAATCCATCCGGTGGTGTCCGGTCTTCCGTTAATAGCTGAGCGAGGGCGACCGAGCTGTCGAGATAAATCACCGATCCTCGCGGTCGCGGTGCAGCTCCTGCATGAGTTGGTCGAAGCTCATTATGGGTTTGCGCGCCGGCGGCTCCTTGTCGGGTAAGGTAGGTGGCGCAATCCAACCCTGGCGGACCGCCTCGGCCAGTAGCGCGTCGGCAAGTTCCAGACCTCGCCCGCCGCGCGGCGGGATGATCTCGGCCACGACCCGGTCGCGATCGGTTACCAAAACAGTCTCCCCGTTTGCCGCGAGGCGCACATACTCGCTCAGCTTGTTTTTGAGAACTTTCAACCCGACGGCCCGCATACCGCGAAAGGTAGCTTCTAGACGCTACTTTTTCAACGGTCTCAGTAGCGTCCCACCGCTTCCCCCTCGGCCCCGGCTCGTACTAGGATCGCCGTTGGAGACTACGGCGAGCCGGGTCAGAGCGATTTGGAGGAAGAGTGATGGCGACGGGCAAGAAGATTGCGGTGGTGTGCACGGGCGCGGTCGGCGGCTATGCCGGCGCGCATATGGTCCAGGCCGGCGAGGACGTGACCTTTATCGATTTCTGGCCCGAGCACGTCGAGCACATGAAACAGCACGGGCTGACGATCACCCACCTGCGCGATGTCGAGCCGTTCACCGTGCCGGTACGCGCGCTGCACGTCACCGAGCTGCAGCAATTGAGCAAGGAAAAGCCGATCGACATCGCCTTCGTCTGCACCAAATCCTACGATACGGCGTGGGCGACAATGATGATCAAGCAGTATCTGGCGCCCGACGGTTATGTCGTCTCGCTGCAGAACTGCATGAACGAGGAGACGATCGCCGGGGTGGTCGGCTGGGGCAAGACCTTGGGCTCGATCGCCAGCTCGATCACGGTCGAGCTGCATGCGCCGGGTCAGATCAAGCGCGCCGCGGGCAAGTCCGGCTCGAAGCACACCGTGTTCCGGGTCGGCGAAGTGCATGGCAGGGTCACCGACCGCGCCAAAGAAGTCTGCGGCCTGCTGGCTAATGCCGACAGCGCCTTTGTAACGGAGAATCTGTGGGGCGAGCGCTGGTCGAAGCTGGTCACCAATGTGATGGGCAATGGGTTATCGGCCTGCACCGGCCTGATCGGCCGCGAGGTGGTCAAGAACGACGTGATCCGGCATTTCTCGAACCGGCTCGGCAGCGAGGCGATCCGCGTCGGCCAGGCGCTCGGCTACACCTTCGATGAGGTCAGCCACATGGATCCCGAGATGCTGGCGCGCGCCGGCGAGGGCGATCCGGCGGCGCAGAAGGAGATCGACGACCATCGGCTGGCAGTCGCGAATACGGGGGGCGGCGAGCATCGCCCGTCGACCGGCCAGGACATGGTCAAGGGCCGCCGCACCGAGATCCCGTTCCTCAACGGCTTTGTGGTTCGCAAGGGCGAGGAGGTCGGCGTGCCGGCGCCGACCAACGCCATCCTGACCGACATCGTCCGACGGGTGGAAATCGGAGAGCTCAAGCCCGATCCGAAGCACATCACCGATCTCCGCCTGAACTGACGCCGTAAGCCCCTCTCCCGCACCGCGGGAGAGGGTGGCCGACGCGATAGCGGAGGCCGGGTGAGGGTGTCGGGCTTCGAAACCCTCGCCCTCCCAGTCCTGCGGACTGGGTCCCTCCTTCTCCCGCGATGCGGGAGAGGGGCTCTATGCATTGCGGGAGGGAGCGCATGCTCGCCATCATCAACACGCCGGGAGGGCCTGAGCCGGCCGCGATCCGCGAGGTGGCGGAGCCGGAATTGCGGCCGAACGAGGCATTGGTCGCGGTCCACGCGTTTTCGCTGAACCGCGGCGAGCTGCGGCTGTTCCAGGTTCGCCCGGAAGGCTGGCGCCCGGGGCAGGACATCGCCGGGGTCGTGCTTCAGGCCGCCGCCGACGGCAGCGGGCCGTCGGCAGGCACGCGGGTCGTCGCGCTGACCGACCAGGCCGGCTGGGCCGAACGCGCCGCGGTGCCGAGCCACCGCATCGCGCCGCTCGCCGACAATGTCTCGTTTGGCGGCGCGGCTTCCCTGCCGGTCGCCGGGCTGACGGCGCTGCGCAGCTTGCGGCACGGCGCGCCGTTGCTCGGCAAGCGGGTGCTGATCACCGGCGCGGCCGGCGGCGTCGGCAATCTCGCGGTGCAGCTCGCGGTGCGTTCCGGCGCGCGCGTCACCGCTATCGTCGGAAGTTCGGAGCGCGGCCAGGTGCTGAACGGGCTCGGCGCGGCCGAGATCGTCACCGATATCGCGCAAGCGCAGGGCCGGTTCGGCCTGATCCTCGAAAGCGCGGGTGGTGCGTCGCTAACGGCCGCGATCCAGCGCATCGAGGCGCGCGGCACGATCGTCGTCTACGGTAATTCCTCGGGCGAGCCGACGGCGCTCAACTTCCGCGACTTCGCCGAGCACCAGAACGCCCGGATCCAGGCGTTTCACTATTTCACCTCGGAGCCCGAGGAACGCTTCGGAGCCGATCTCGCGCTGCTCGCCAGCTTGCTCGCCGATGGTTCGCTGAAGCCGCGGATCGTCGAGCACAGCTGGCGCGAGCTGTCGCGGATCGGGCCGCTGTTGCGTGACCGGCAGATCCCCGGCAAGGCGATTTTCAACATCGATCAGAGATGAGAGGAGACAGCAATGGCGATCAAGGTTGGTGACAAAATTCCGTCGGTGACATTGCGCTATCTGACACCCGAAGGGGTGAAGGCGGTGCCGTCGGAGGAATTCTTCGCCGGCAAGAAGGTCGTCGTGTTCGGGTTGCCCGGCGCCTACACCCGCACCTGCTCGTCGCGCCATCTGCCTGGGTATGTGACGAATGCCGCGGCGCTGCAGGCCAAGGGCATCGACGCGGTCGCCTGCCTCTCGGTCAACGACGCGTTCGTGATGGGCGCCTGGGGCAAGGAGCATGGCGCCCCGGGCAAGGTCACGATGCTCGGCGACGGGAGCGCCGAATTCACCAAAGCGATCGGTCTCGACCTCGACCGCACCGAGGCGGGGATGGGCATCCGCTCGCAGCGCTATTCGATGATCGTCGAAAACGGCGTCGTAACGGCGCTCAATGTCGAGCCGTCGGGCCAATACGGCGTCTCCAGCGCCGAGGCGATGCTGGAGAAGCTGTAAGCGCGAAGAATGCCCCTCTCTGCCCTTCAGGGCGGAGAGGGAGGGGCCCATCGCGGAGCGATGGGAGGGTGAGGTGGGCGGCCGCGAGCGCTCTGGAATCCCGCACCTCACCCCGACCCTCTCCGCTCCTGAGGGCGGAGAGGGAGTACGGCGGCGATACCATCCGGAGGCCTAGGGGATTTCGACAATGGAACGGCTCACGGTTTATGGCAGCTTCACCTCCAGTTCGAGCTACAAGCCGATGCTGTATCTCGCGCTGGCGCGGCTGCCGTTTTCGTTTCGCACGGTCAATCTGAAATACGGCGTGCAGAAGGAGCCGCCTTATCTCGCGATGAACCGGTGGGGCGTGGTGCCGTCGTTGCGCCATCGCGGGCTGACGATCCTGCAGTCGAATGTGATCCTCGATTACCTGGCGCGCGAGACCGGGCATTTCGAGGGCGCAACCGAGCAGGAATGCTGGCAGGCGCGCGAATGGCTGTCGTGGGAAGCCGATCACATCACCGCGGTCGCCAAGGTGCGTCACTCGGCGCGCTTCCGCGCGTCGCATCCGGAGGTCATCGCCGAGTTCCGGCCCAAAGCCGAGGCGGCACTGTCGTTTGTCGACCAGACGCTGAAGACCCGCGACTGGCTGGTCGGCGAGCGCTGCACGATCGCCGATATCGGTTGCTGGGGCCGCATGGTGTTCATGGCCGAAGGCGGGTTCGACATCGCCGATTGGCCATATCTCGAAGCGTGGTCGCAGCGGCTCAAGGCGATGCCGGGCTTCGCCTTGCCCTACGATCTGATCCCCAGCAAAGACCGGGAATTCGATCCGGTGTAGGCCCGCCCCGGCCAAATGGCAGCTGCTCGATGTCGATCGGGCGAAACTCGGAGCCGCGTCTTGGTCCTGACGAGCACCAGACCGGCCGCGTGCCTCTTCATACGTTAACAGTTGAGACGGCGTTTTCAAAATAACCGGGTGTAGTTTACCCGAAGAACGGAATTGGCAAGTCTTGGATAAAAAGCGAAACCGCCCCTTTATTCTTCGCTGATTTTATCTAATCGCTGGAACGGCTGCAAAAATCAAAAGTTAATGGGCGTGCCGGAGCAATGAACTCGCTCCGTTTGCCAGAACCCGCTCGGACATTATCAGTAAACTCGTTTAGTAGGAGTAGTAGCATGCCAAGGAACGCTCTAATAGCGCCCTTCGAATTGGCCGATGCCGAACTCGATCTGGTGACCGGAGGTCTCGCGGTCGCTGCGGGCGGCCTCGTGAACTTAGCGCTGAGCACCGGCAACATCGATGTGCTTAGAAACGCGTTCCAAAACGCGACCATCCTTTCGGACTTCACGATCAAGGATGTTGCGAGCCACAACAATTTAAATGTCGGCGCCATAATCCAAGCGCTCGGCGGCGGGGCCGCAATCCTGCAGCGTCAGACGGTGTAATAACGATCGTCCTCTCTAGCCGCGCTCCCATTCTTGAGAGCGCGGCCTCTTCATTGGGGCCTATGAGCTCGCGACAACTATTCCGGCAGCAAGCCATCGAATTTCAGCGCGGCCAGCGCGAATTCGGCGAGATCGCGCTGTTGCAGCCGGTCTCGACTAAAATGCTCGTTTGGCTGCTGACCGCGGTCGTGACGATCGCGATCGTCTTTCTCTGTTTTGCGCAGTTCTCGCGCAAGCAGACCGTTTCCGGTTTTCTAACTCCGGCGGCCGGCACGTTCAAAATCTTCCCGAATGCGGAGGGCGTTGTCAGCGGCCTCTACGTCAAGGAAGGCCAGCCGGTACACAAGGGCGATCCGCTTTTCGCCGTCACGACCGCCCAGATCGCGGCGGATGGCGAGGACGTCAACGGCGCAAAGCTGGCCGCGCTCAAACAGCAGAAGGAAGCGCTCGGCCATCAGATTGCGGCCGAACAGCAAAGCGCCGCGGCCGAGCGCCAGCGCTTGAACACGGTGCTCGCCGGCATGCAATCGGCGATCACCGATTTGCGCGGTCAGATCGAGCTTCAAGGGCAACGCGTGCAGCTTGCCGAAGGTCTCGTCGCGGCGGCGAAAGACCTTCTCGCAAAGGGCTACATGTCCGCGGTTGAAAGCAAGCGCCGCGAAGACTTGCTGCTTGAGCAGAGGCAGAATCTCGCAAACCTTCGCCGGCAACTAACCGAGAACCAGAACAAGCTCGCTGAGACGCAATTCGCCTTGAAAGAATTGCCGACCGCGACCACGCGCAAGATCCAACCCTTGCGGGATCAGATCTCCGAAGTTCAGCAGCGCACGGCGGAGAATAAGGTGCGCAGCGCCTATGTCGTGCGGGCCCCGGGCGCCGGACGCATTTCGATGCTTCAAGTCGTGCTCGGGCAAACCGTGCAGCCGCAGCGCTTACAGATCGAGATCGTTCCTGATGACAGTCCGCTGCAGGCCGAATTGTTGATACCGACACGCGCCGCCGGCTTCGTTCGCGTCGGACAGGAAGTGCGGTTTCTCTACGATGCTTTCCCCTACCAGAATTTCGGTGCCCATTCGGGGCGGATCGTAGAGGTGTCGCACACCGTGCTGACGAAGTCCGATACCGCTGGCCCGGTCGTACCGGAAGAACCGGTCTACAAGGCGATCGCAGTGCTGGATCGGCCCGACGTCGACGCAAACGGGGAGAAGGCGCCGCTGCAAACCGGCATGCTGCTGAAGGCCGAGATCATCCTCGACCGGCGCTCCCTGGCGAATTGGGTCCTCGATCCGCTGCTTCACAAGAGGATGTGATCGTGCAGCAGGAATATTTGGACTTTCGGGGCCGCGCCCGGCTGCCTGTCATATTACAAACGGAGGCGGCCGAGTGTGGGCTCGCCTGTCTCGCGATGATCGGATCCTATTTCGGCCACCGCATCGACTTGGACACGCTGCGGCGGCGTCACCCGGTGTCACTCAAGGGCATGACCCTCCGGGGCCTCATCGAGACAGCGCGCCATTTGCAGCTGACATGCCGGCCGCTCCGCATCGAGCTTGCCCATTTGAACCAGATACGCGCGCCGGCGATCCTGCACTGGGACATGAACCATTTCGTGGTCCTGAAGTCCGCGAGCCGGCGGGGTTTGGTGATCCATGACCCGGCAAGCGGGCAAAGGCGCCTGTCTTTCGAGGAGGCATCGAAACACCTGTCGGGAGTAGCGGTCGAGTTATGGCCGCTGGCCGGGTTTGAGGCGAAGGACGAGAGAACGCGGCTGCCCTTGTCGGCCTTCTTCGGGCGGGTGCGTGGCACCGTGCATGCGCTGGCGCAGATCTTCGCGCTGTCGATCATCCTCGAGATCGGCATCATCGCGGCGCCCTTTTATATGCAACTCGCGATCGACCAGGTAATCGCCAGCGGCGATGTCGATCTTCTTGTCGTGCTGGCATTCGGCTTTGGGCTGGTGACGGGCGATTACCGTCGCCGGCAAGGCGATACGCTCTCTGACGAGCCTCAATCTGCAGAACACCTTGCACTTTGCAATGGGAAGTCGCCTGTTTCACCATCTGGTGCGGCTGCCGCTCTCCTATTTCGAGAAGCGCCATATCGGCGACATTCTCTCCCGCTTCATCTCGCTCGAGCCGATTCGGAACGTCGTCGCCGAAGGGCTCATCACCGCGATCATCGATGGACTGATGGGCATCGCCACCTTGACCGTAGTCTTCCTGTACAGCCCGGTGCTCGGTGGCGTGATAGTCACCGCCTTCCTCCTTTATCTGATTTTGAGATTGGCGCTATATCGGCAGTTCCGCGAGCGCAGCGAAGCGGTGATCCGCAGCAAGGCGCAGGAAAATTCGGCGCTGATCGAGACGCTGCGGGCAATCCAGAGCCTCAAGCTCTTCAACCGCGAAAGCGAGCGGGAAAGCCAATGGCTGAACCGCTATGCCAATGTCATCAACGCCGCGGTCCGTATCGGCCGCACAAAGATCCTCTTTACCACGCTGAACGAAGCGATCTTCGGGCTCGAAAGCATCGTCACCGTTTATCTCGCTGTGCGAATGGCTCTGAGCGGCCAGCTGACCATCGGCATGATCTTCGCCATCATGGCCTATAAGCAAAGCTTCATGTCAAAAGCGGTCTCGCTGGTCGAGACGGCGATCGATTTCCGCATCCTCGAACTGCATGTCGAGCGTCTGTCCGACATCGCGCTGAGCGCACCGGAACCGGGCCATGACCGGCCGGTCGGCTACGCCAGACCTATCATCGGGCGGATCGAATTGCGCAATGTCTGGTTCCGCTACGCCGAGTCGGAGCCCTTCGTGTTGGAAGATGTGAACCTTGTGGTCGAGTCCGGCCGCTTTGTCGCGATCAGCGGGCCCTCGGGCGGCGGCAAGACGACGCTGGTCAAGATCATGCTCGGATTGCTGGAGCCGACCGCGGGTGAAGTTCTGATCGACGGCATCCCGCTTGCAACGATGGGCGCGCGCGCCTATCGCGAAAATGCCGGCGCGGTCATGCAGGAGGATCAGCTGCTGTCCGGTTCGATTGCCGACAACATCTGTTTCTTCGACTCGGCCTATGACCAAAACCGAATGATCGAATGCGCCCAGATCGCTGCGATACACGATGAGATCATGGTGATGCCGATGACCTACAACAGCCTGATCGGCGATATGGGAAGCTCGCTGTCAGGGGGCCAAAAGCAACGCGTGTTGCTGGCACGCGCGCTGTACCGGCAGCCGAAACTCCTCTTCCTCGACGAGGGCACTGCCCATCTCGACATTGAGAAAGAAGCGGAGATCAGCACGAATTTGCGACGGCTCGGGATGACGCGGATCAGTGTCGCGCACCGTCCGCAAGCCGCCGCAGGCGCGGATTGCATGTTTCATGTCGCGAGACGGTGCGAAGCGCTCGAACCGCGGGCGACATCGGAGATCGCGCCGCCGCGAGACGAGACGCCTACCTCGATCATCGGCGCAGAACCTGCTTTCGCGGTGTGATGAAAAACCCTCTCCCGCGCTGTGCGGGAGAGGGTCCTTCGTCAGTGCACGGCCGCGCTGCCGGGGCTGTTGCCGCCGGCCGGCGCCAGCGCAAAGCCGATCGGCGGGCGTTCGGGGGCCTTGAAGCCCTGCGGCCGGTCGTCTTCGACGATCGCGCCGTCGAGCGCCAGGCGGCCATCGACGACCGATAGGGTCAACACGCCGCGTTCGCTCTCCTCGCCGACCCGGTCGAGTAGATGCTCGGCGATCGGGTTTTCGACGAGGCCTTGGATCGCCCGCTTCAAGGGCCGGGCGCCGAAGGCGGGAGCCGCCCAAAGATCAGCACGTCATCAAGCCGGTTCAGGAACTCCGGCCGGAAGGCGCGGCGCACCGCGTCCATGACTTCGGCGCGAGCATGCCCGACCGGCTCGTCCTCGCCGAGCGACAGCAAGGCCTCGGCGCCGAGGTTCGATGTCATGATCAGGATCGCATGGCGGAAATCGGCGGTGCGGCCCTGGCCATCGGTCAGGCGGCCATCCTCCAGCGCCTGCAGCAGCACGTTCAGCACATCGGGATGCGCCTTCTCGACCTCGTCGAGCAGCACGACCTGATACGGCTTGCGGCGGATTTTCTCGGCCAGCGTGCCGCCATCATCGTAGCCGACATAACCCGGCGGCGAGCCGATCATGCGCGACACGGTGTGGCGCTCCATGTACTCGGACATGTCGAGCCGGGTGATCGCGTTCTCGTCGTCGAACAGAAATTCGGCCAGCGCCTTTGCCAGCTCGGTCTTGCCGACGCCGGTCGGGCCCAGGAACAGGAACGAGCCGGTCGGGCGCGCCGGGTCCTTGAGCCCGGCCCGCGAGCGTCGCACGGCTTTCGACACGGCACGCACCGCCTCGGGCTGGCCGACGACGAGCTCGGCGAGCTTCTGCTCCATGTCCTTCAGGCGCTGACGCTCGGCTTCGAGCATCTTCTCGACCGGAATGCCGGTCCAGCGCGTCACGACCGCCGCGACATCGCGCATCCCGACCTCCTCGCGCTCGGTCGAGGCGCGGGCCTCGGCCTCGGCGAGGCGTTTTTCCAGATCGGGGATCACCGAATAGGTCAACTCGCCGGCGCGACTCCAATCGCCGTCGCGTTGGGCGCGTTCGAGCTGGGTGCGGGCCTGATCGAGCTCCTCCTTCAGGCGGCGGCCTTCGGTGCGCCGCGATTGCGAGGCGCGCCAGGCCTCCTCCATCGAGGCCGCTTCCTTTTCGGCCTCGGCGAGCTCGGTTTCGAGCTTCTGCAGCCGTTCCTGCGAGGCGCGGTCCGGTTCGGCGCGCAACGCCTCGCGCTCGATCTTCAATTGCATAACGCGGCGGCTGACCCCATCGAGCGCCTCGGGCTTGCTGTCGATCGCGATGCGCACCCGCGAAGCGGCCTCGTCGATCAGATCGATCGCCTTGTCGGGCAGGCGGCGGTCGCCGATGTAGCGGGCGCCGAGCTGCACCGCCGCGACGATCGCCGCATCAGTGATGCGCACACCGTGATGTACTTCGTAGCGGCTCTTCAGGCCGCGCAGGATCGACACCGCATCATCGGCCGAAGGTTCATCGATCGTCACCGGCTGGAAGCGCCGGGCGAGCGCCGCGTCCTTTTCAATGTAGCGCCGGTATTCGTCGGGTGTCGTCGCGCCGATGCAGCGTAACTCGCCGCGCGCGAGCGCCGGTTTCAGCATGTTGGAGGCGTCAATGCCGCCGTCGATGCGGCCGGCGCCGACCAGCATGTGCAACTCGTCAATGAAGACGATGATACGGCCGGCGGCGGCCTGGATCTCGCTCAGCACGGCCTTCAGCCGCTCCTCGAACTCGCCGCGGAACTTGGCGCCGGCGAGGATCAAGGTCAGGTCGAGCGCGAGGACGCGTCGGTCCTTCAGACCCTCCGGCACATCGCCGGCGGCCAGCCGCTGTGCCAGGCCCTCGACGACGCAGTTTTACCGACGCCGGGTTCGCCAATCAGCACGGGGTTGTTCTTGGTGCGCCGCGCCAGCACCTGGATCGTGCGGCGGATCTCGTCGTCGCGGCCGATGACCGGGTCGAGCTTGCCCTGCCGCGCCTCCTCGGTCAGATCGCGAGCGTATTTGGCGAGCGCTTCCCAATTCTGCTCGGCCGAGGGCGCGTCGGCCTTGCGGCCCTGGCGCATCCTATCGACGGCTTCGGCAAGGGCCAAGGGATCGAGCCCGGCGCGCTTGAACAGCACCTGCAACGGTCCTTGCGCCGCCAGGCTCGCCAGCAGCCGCTCGGCGGTCACGAAACGATCGCCCGCGGCGCGCGCCGCCTCGCTGGCGTGCTGCAATACGGTGGCCAACTCAGGCGACATAAAGATCGGATGCGGTCCGTTGCCCGCCGTCTTTGGCAGCCTTTCGAGGCGCTCCTCGGCGGCGGTTTTCAGCAATTCGGGATCGCCCCCGGCATCGCGCACGAGATGACCGGCGAGACCCTCGGGGTCGTCGATCAGCGCTTTCAGCAGATGCTCGGGGAGAAGATTTTGGTGGCGGCCTGCCAGGGCGTCCATCTGCGCGGCTTGCAAGATGCCGCGCGCGCGTTCGGTCAAATTCGCGAAGTCCACTTGTGGCACTCCGTCTATATCTCCCGCCCTTTATAGGCACGGGAGGCGCCGCCTTACGGTCCGCCCCATGCGCGACCGCCGGCACCGATGCTCAAATGGTATTTGGAACCGTTATAATCAAGCCTGTGAGGAGCTCTGGCTCAGCGCGCTTGCAGGCCGCAGCGGGCGGGGGCCGTCACGGGCGATTTCGCCCGACAATTCGGTCTCCAGTGCAGATAGGCGCGCATCGCCCCGTGATCACCGCTAAAGAATACGAGCGGCGCGCGAGGCACGCCGCTCGTCATCGGCTGTGAACGCTCGATCGGCCGACCGAGGCCGATCGAGCGTATGACTCAGCGCGTCATCGGCTGAGTGGTGGTGGTCGTCGCCGGAGCACTGGAGGTGGTTCCGCCAGCCCCGGCCGGTGCCGCCGAGCCGGCCGGCGGCGCGGTCGTGCCGGCGGTTGCTGTTGTCGATCCTGCCGGTGGTGTGGTCGCCCCAGCCGCCGGACGCGACCCGGCGGGCGGGGTGGCTGCGCCGACTGTTGGACTCGATCCCGCAGGCGGTGCAGTAACCCCGGTCGCCGGGCTCATGCCGCCGCCCAGACGCCCCATCGTGGGTTCATCCAAGGTCGCGGTCTGCCGCAGCCCGTTCTGTTGCTGGTAGCGAGCCAGCGCACGCTGCATTTCGGGTCCGGCCATTCCGTCGATCGGCCCGTTGTAAAGGCCTTGCGTCTTTAACTGCTGCTGCGCCTGCCGCACCTCGTCCTGCGAGATGTTGCGCGACCAGAATTCGCTGGTGCCTGCCGGCCGCTGCGTGCTGGCCTGCGGCGCCGGAGCCGCCGTGCGAGGCGCCATATCCGGATTGCCGGGTGCGGCGCTGAAACCCGCCGCGGCGGCCAACGCGATAACGGCTGTCAGAGTACGCTTCATCAGGAACTCTCCACGTTTGGGGAAGGATCAGCCACCCGCCGAACGACCCGGACGTGACGGCGTTCCTCGCTCGCGTAAAAGTTGGACCTGTGAAGGCCGGATCAGCCGAAACGCGGAATTGTCTACTTCGCTGCGACAGCGACCGAGGGCGCGGCCCAGGATTTCAGCACCGGCAGCACCTCCTTGGCGTAAAGCCGCAATGAGCGCTCGGCTAATTCGTAAGGTGTGCCGCCATAGCGGAACGAGGTGCACAGCTCGAATTCGCCAACCGCGGCCCGGCGCTCCTCCAATTCGCGCAGGATGCGGTCCGGCGTGCCCCACACCGCCGCTTTCAGGAATGCCTCGACGATGCCGTCGCGCCCGGCGTCCTTTGCCAGCTCGGCCTTCTTCGCATAGGCGTCATAGCCTTTGATCCGCGAGAAATGGCCGGACAGGATTTCGTAATGTTCGAGATTGCTGTCGACAAACGAGCCCATATGCCGGCGCGCCAGCTCCTCCGCGCCGTCCATCGTTGGCGTGCAGATGCAGAAATCCGCGATCAGAAATGGAGGCGCCTCGGCGTTATGGAATTTGCGGAACAGCTCGCGGTGGCGCTCGATCTGCGGCAGCCGCATCGGCCAGGGACGGTCGGCGAACATGACCATACGCGCCTTGAGCCGCGCCGCCGCCTCGACCGAATCCTCGCTGGACGCGACGGCATAGGTGCGGCACTCGAAGCTGCGCTCCGGTTTCGGCCGGATCGCGGTGCGCGGCTGCTTGTAGAACTTGCCGTTGCCTTCGATGTACCCCGTCCGCAGCGCCTCGATGATCATCGGCGCCGCTTCGTCGAACCGCTCGCGCGATTCGTCCATCGCGATCGGCCCGCGGAAATGCCCGAATTCGCGGCGCGACAGCCCGCGCCCGATACCAAAACGAAAACGGCCCTTCGCCACATGATCGAGGATCGCGACCTGCTCGGCGACGCGCAACGGGTCGTGCCAGGGCAGGATCACCGCCGCGGTGCCGAGATCGGCATGGCTGGTGATGCCGGCCAAGTAACTCATCAATTGCAAATTGTCGGGGCAGAACGAGTAATCGTAGAAATGATGCTCGACCGACCATAAGACATCGTAGCCGAGCTCGTCGGCCAGCTGCGCCAGGCGCAATTCCTCGTCCCACACCTGCGCGTCGCTGATGTTAGACCAGCCATAGCTGGCAAAGACCATCTGGATCCCGACATCCATCGCGCTTCTCCTACTCCTCGGCCGCACCTACCGTCACCCGGGCAAGCTTCTCGAATAGCTTGATGATCGCCGAGCCGTCCTCTTTGTTGAGGCCCTGGGCGCGCGCCATCTGGTAGACCTGCTGCGAGACATTAGCGAGCAGCAATGGCACGCCCAATCGTTTGGCAAATGCCGTCTCCAGCTCCTGATCCTTGTACGAGATGTCGATCGTCCCGCCGGGTGTGAAATCGCGCTTCAGCATCCGCGGCACCCGGTTCTCGAACTGCACCGAGGAGCCGGTGCTGACCCGGATTACCTCATAGATCTTGTGCGGGTCGAGCCCGGCCTTGACCCCGTATACCAGCGCCTCGGCGATCGCGACGGTTTGGATCTGGCCGAGCATGTTGTTGAGCAGCTTCATCGCGAGGCCGTGACCGAGCGCGCCGACGTGAAACAGATTCTTGCCCATCGCGCGGAACAGATCCTCGCACGCGGCATAGGTCTCCGCCGCGCCGCCGACGATGATCGAGAGCTCGCCCGATTTCGCCCGCACCGTGCCGCCGCTGACCGGCGCGTCGAGCATCGCGATGCCGCGCTCCGCGAGGCGCCGCTCGAAACGCCGCGCCGCGAACGGGTCGATCGTGCTCATGCACAAGACGATGTGGCCGGCCTGGGCGCGGGTGATGATCCCTTGCTCGCCGATGATGACAGCCTCGGCCTGGTCGGTCGTCTCGACCATGCAGATCGTGCGGTCGGCGGCGCCGGCCACCGCGGCCGGCGAGGTCTCGATCGCGGCGCCCGCGGCGACCAGCGGATCGAGCTTTTTTGCATCGATGTCGTGTACGACCAGCGAAAAGCCGGCCTTCGCCAGATTGAGCGCCATCGGCCCGCCCATATTGCCGAGCCCGATGAACCCCACTTTGCCGGGCATCGCATCCTCCACGCTGCTGTGGAGAGGGACTTTAGCGGCCGCGTTCCGGCTTGTCCCGATCGCTCATGTCCGGCCTATTGCGGCGGGCCTCGCAGATTGCCGCGTGGATCGTATGTCCGCACCAGCAGCGTCGCGACGACATAGTCGATCTCGGGCATCCCGACCGCGCCGCCGCCCTTCCGGCAAATGCTGGCATGGATCACATAAATATGCCCGAATTTCCACGGCGGGCCGCGCTTTTCGAAGGCAACGCAATTGTCCCGGCCGAACGTGAACCCGATGCTGGTCAGATCGCCGCTCTCGGCGAAATTGCGCCAACCGCCGCCGTTCCGCGTCATTTGGTTCATGTCCGGAAAATCGTCGCGCAAATCGCTATAGCCGGCCTGCGCGGCGCAGCCCTTGTGCTGCGGGCCGATGGCGGTGATCAGATAAGGATCGACGACGACGACATCGGCTTCGACCGCCAGCACCCCGAGAGTCGTCATGACCAGGTCGTGGGCCATTTTGCAATTCGACAGATCGGGCGATCGGTCGTTCATCGGCAGCCCGACCCCGGCGTAGCTCAACAGCGGGCCGGTCTTGCACCCGGTCGCAGCGCCGGCCGCTATTCGCGACGCGCTGCACGGGATGTCGGGCCATTTATCCTCCTCGACCCGAATGCTGCCGCCATAGGGGTTCCACTTCTTCCACTCCGGGGTGACCGGCGGCGCCGTGACGGTCACCTCCGGAAGTATCAGAGACGTGTCGGCGCTCCATGCGCTGGCGGACAAGCCAGCGGCAAGCGCGGCGAGCATCGCCGCCCCGGTTAGCCGGCCGACGACTGAAATC
>VAZR01000272.1 GCA_005888515.1 Alphaproteobacteria bacterium
GTTGCGCGGGGTGCGACGCCCCGCGATCCATGCGGCGATTGCCGCATTCGGACTTGAACGCGCTGCTGATTGGCCGTGCCGCTGGCTATCGGCCGGACAGCGAAAGCGGCTGGCCTTGGCCCGGCTGATCGCCGCGCCGGCACCGGTCTGGCTGCTCGATGAGCCGGGCGCCGCGCTCGACAGCGATGGCGAAGCCCGGCTCCACGCGGTTATCGCGGCGCATCGTGCGGCCGGCGGCAGGATCGCCGTCGCGACACACCAGCCGATAGCCATGCCTGACGCGACAATCCTGGCGCTCGACGATTTTGCCGCGCCATTCGGCGAGCCGCCGGTAATCTGATGCACCCCTTTCTCGGGCTGATTCGCCATGATCTGCGGCTCGCGGGGCGGCAGGGTGGCGATATCGGCCTCGTGCTCGGGTTTTTTGTGCTCGCCGTGATCCTGTTTCCGTTCGGTATCGGGCCCGAGCCCGAACTGCTGCGGCGCGTCGCCGCCGGGATCATCTGGGTGGCGGCATTGCTGGCCGCCGTGTTGAGCCTCGACCGGCTGTTCGCGGCCGATTACGCGGATGGCGGTCTCGACCTGATCGCGCTGTCGGCGATGCCGCTGGAGCTGGCCGTGCTCGCCAAGGGCGCCGCGCATTGGCTGACGACCGGCCTCCCGCTCGTCGTGGTCAGCCCGGTGCTGGCGCTGTTTGTCGATCTCGATCCGGCGGCATTGCCGTCGCTGGTGCTCGGGCTGTTACTCGGCACCCCGGCGATGAGCCTGATCGGCGCGATCGCGGCGGCGCTCAGTCTGGGGGCGCGGCGCCCCGGCGTGCTGCTGACGCTGCTCGTGTTGCCGCTCTATCTGCCGCCGCTGATCTTCGGGACGGCGGCGGTCGAGGCAAGCCTCAGCGCCGAGGGAGCGCGGGCCCACCTGCTGTTGCTCGCCGCGCTGACATTGGCCGCCCTGCCGCTGGCGCCGCTCGCCGCCGCAGCGGCATTAAGACAGGCGCTCGACTGAAGGGCGATGCCTGCGACTCGGCCGACACTGACGGCGCCCGGCCGAATGCGCTACAACCCGCCATCCCAGAGCACCGCGACCCAGAGGACCACGCGACCGCAAATGCTCAGCACCCTGGCCAACCCGGCGCGCTTCATGCGCATCAGCGGCGTCGCGCTGCCGTGGCTCGGCAGCGCGAGCGCGGTGGTGCTCGCGCTCGGCCTCGTGTGGTCGCTCGTGCTGGCGCCGCCGGACTACCAGCAGGGCGAGAGCGTGCGAATCATGTTCATCCATGTCCCGGCGGCGTGGATGGCGTTGTCGGTCTATCTGTTCGTCGCGATCGCCAGCGCGGTGGCGCTGGTATGGCGGCACCCGCTGGCCGAAATCGCGGCACAGGCCGCGGCACCGATCGGCGCCGCCTTTACGCTGATCTGTCTCGCGACCGGCTCGTTGTGGGGCCGGCCGATGTGGGGCGCGTGGTGGGTGTGGGATGCGCGGCTGACCTCGGTGCTGGTGCTGTTCTTTCTGTATCTCGGCTATATCGCGCTAGTGAACGCGTTTGACGATGCGAGCCGCGGCGGGCGCGCCGGGTCATTGCTGGCGCTGGTCGGCATCGTCAACCTGCCGATCATCAAATTCTCGGTCGATTGGTGGAACACCTTGCACCAGCCGGCGAGCGTGCTGCGGCTCGGCGGGCCGACGATCGACGCATCGATGCTGGTCCCGCTTTTCGTCATGGCAGTCGGGTTTGCGCTGCTGTTCGCCTGGTTGCTGCTATTGCGCATGCGCACCGCGCTGAACGAACGCAAGGCGCGGGCCTTGCGCCTCTATGGCGTTCCCGATCGCGAGCAGCCGATCCCGGCTGCCCGGCCGGCCTGGCGCTAACAAGTGAGCGCGCTGGCGGCGTATTTCGCGATGGGCGGATATGCCGGTTTTGTGTGGCCGGCTTATGCGATCGCCGCCGCGGTGCTCGGCGGGCTGGCGACCCATTTCTGGCGCCGCTATCGCGCGAGTCGTGATGCGCTCGCCGGTCTGCAGCCGCCGGGCGGGAACCAGGAATGACCCGCAAAAGACGGCGCCTGATCACCCTGCTGGCGGCGCTCTTCGCGCTCGGCGCAGCGACCGCGCTGGTGCTCGCCGCGTTCAACGACAATCTCGTGTTCTTCTACAGCCCGACCGATCTGGCCGAAAAGTCGGTCGGGCCTGACCGGCGCATCCGCATCGGCGGGCTGGTTGAGACCAACAGCCTCGCCAAGCAGGTCGATGGCCACGCCGTCGCGTTCCGCGTCACCGACGGCAAGACCGAATTGCGCGTCGTCTATGACGGGATGCTTCCGGACCTGTTCCGCGAGGGGCAAGGCGTCGTCGCCGAGGGAAAATTGCGCGACGGCGTCTTCATCGCGTCCAGCGTCCTGGCAAAGCACGACGAAAAATACATGCCGCCCGAAGTCGCCGACGCCCTGAAGAAGGCCGGCCGCTGGCAGGAGGGCAGCGGCAAGCCGACGGCGGTGCCGGCGCGAGTGCCTTAGCCTGTTCTGCTGTCATTTTAGGGCTCCGGCGGGCGGTCGGCATCCGCCTTCTCGGCGAGAAAGCTCGGCAGGTCGCGCCAGGCGTAGCCGGAGGCCTCGACCTTCTTGCCGCCGACCGCGAACAATTTGCGCTGAACCTCGCGGCCGCCGAGTCGCTGATAGAAAAAGCGGCCCGGATTGTCGCGCAATACCCAGATGATCGCCGAGCCGCACCCTTGGGCCACGAGCCGCTCGAACAGCGCGAGCAGCAGCCGTCGGCCGATCCCCTGGTTCTGCCAGTCCGGCGCGACATAAAGCGTGAAGACCTCCCCGGCGAATTCCGGCTCGCCGCGGCAGCGGCCGCAGCTGCCAAAGCCGAGGATCAGCCCTTCTTCGTTGACCGCGACACGCACATCGCGGGGCTCGCGGTCGATCACGGTCGCCCAGCCGATCTCGCGCCGCTGCGCCGACAGGCCGACCAGAAACGGCCCGGCCAGAATGCCGGCGTAAGTGGCCCGCCAAGTCTCGACATCGAGCCGGGCGATGCTGCGGGCATCGCCGGGCCGTCCGGCGCGGATCGTTACCTCATCCATCGCGCTGCATTGTGCCCGGTTTGGCGCGTTGTGGGGAAGGGCATTGCTCGGGATGCGGGATGATGTCACGGCGGTCGCGGCAACCGTGGCATTCGCGATCAGCGATCATTATTTTGCGCGCATGAACCCGATCCGTCCGCTCATCGCCGCGATATTGGCGCTGCTGGTGATCCTGCCGCCGGCGGAGGCGGCGCGCAGCAAAAAGAAGCCGGCCCCCGCTCCCGCCGAACCGGCGGCGCCGAAGAGCAGCAGCGGCGCGGCGCAGCAGCTCGGGCAAAACGGGTCGTGGACGGCCTATCAGGCGCAGGATGGCACGGGCCTCGTCTGTTATGTCGTCGGTCAGCCGCAGAAGACCGAACCCGCGAAGGCGGCGCGCAAGCCGCCGATGGCGATGGTGACGCACCGGCCGGGCGAGAAAATCGCCAATGTCGTCAGCTTTGTTGAAGGCTACCCGATCAAGCCCGGCAGCGAGGGCTCGGCAAGGCGAAGCAGGTCGTGGTCCGCGGCACCCCCCAGAAAGGCGCCGCGACGACCGACACGTATGCGCTGGCAGGGTTCGCCAAGGCGCTGGCGCTGATCGACAAGGCGTGCGGCGTCAAGCGGTAGGTTCTGCACCCGATCCCTAAAGCGCTGGATCGGCGCGGTGGGTCCTTCGAGACGGCCGCTCCGCGGCCTCCTCAGGATGAGGAATTTTCTTTGATGCCATCCGCACCATTTCCGCATCCTGAGCAGCGCCCGGCGAGAGCTGGGCGCGTCTCGAAGGATGCTGGGCGGCCATGCAGCGCCGATGCTCACATTGCGGGCGGGACGCCCGCGGTCCATATCTGCACGATGTCCCTAGAAGCCCGTTCAGACAGCCCGCGCCGCAATCTCGTCGGCTTGAGCCGCGCCGAGATCGCCGCGGAAATGGCCGGATTCGGCGCCGAGCCGTTCCGCGCGCGCCAGCTGTGGCACTGGATCTACCACCGCGGCGCGACCGATTTCGCGGCGATGACCAACCTCGCGAAAGGCTTCCGTCAGCAGCTTGCCGAGGCTTACGAGCTGCGTCGGCCCGAGGTCAGCCACGCCCTCGCCTCCGCCGACGGCACCAGGAAATGGCTGCTGCGCTTCGATGACGGCCAGGAGGTCGAGACCGTCCACATCCCGGAGAGCGACCGCGGCACGCTGTGCGTCTCTTCGCAGGTCGGCTGCACACTGACCTGCACCTTCTGCCATACCGGCACGCAGCGCCTGGTGCGCAATCTGACGGCGGCGGAAATCGTCAGCCAGATCATGATCGCGCGCGACGCGCTCGGCGAGTGGCCCTCGCCACAAGACGACCGGATGCTCACCAACATCGTGCTAATGGGGATGGGCGAGCCGCTCTACAATTTCGACAATGTCGCCGCGGCGATGAAGATCGCGATGGACCCCGAGGGGCTGGCGGTCTCGCGCCGCAAGATCACGCTGTCGACCTCGGGTGTCGTGCCGATGATCGCGCGCTGCGGCGCCGAGCTCGGGGTCAACCTCGCGATCTCGCTGCACGCGGTGACGGACGAATTGCGCAACACGCTCGTACCGCT
>VAZR01000016.1 GCA_005888515.1 Alphaproteobacteria bacterium
GTCGGCATTCAGGTGTTCGTCGGCGGCGAGCACGAGACCCGCTCGATCCACAACATGACCCGGCTCGTCGATGCCGGGCTGCGCTGCGGCGTGCCGGTCATGGGAGTCACCGCGGTCGGCCGCGAGATGGTACGCGACGCCAAGTATTTCCGGCTCGCCTGCCGCATCATCGCCGAGCTGGGCGCGCAGTACGTCAAGACCTATTACGTCGCCGACGGGTTCGAGACCGTGACGGCGTCATGCCCGGTGCCGATCGTCATGGCGGGCGGGCAGAAGCAGCCCGAGCTCGATGCGCTGACGATGGCCTACAACGCCGTGCAGCAGGGCGCCGCCGGTGTCGATATGGGGCGCAACATCTTCCAGTCCGACGCGCCGAAGGCGATGATCCAGGCGGTCAGCGCCGTCGTGCACCAGAACCTGAAACCGAAACAGGCGCTCGACATGTTCCAAACGCTCAAATCCCAGGGCTGAATCCGGTTTTCGAGAGGAATTCGATCGCTCCTTCGGCGCAGGCGGCCGGCTCCTCGAGCTGCAACAGGTGGCTGGTGCCGGGGATCGCGAGGTAATCGAACCCGCCCTCAATTGCGAGCGCCCGGTTCGACAGGCCGGTCGCTGCCGGGTACGGGGCGTCGGGATCGGCGCCGATCAGCCTGACCGGCATCGCGAATTGTCGGCGCTTCGGCCACAGCCCGAGCGGGATCCCTTGCAGATACATCGAGGCTTCGAGTTCCTTCGGGCAGGCCAATGCCCAGCCGCCTTTTGGATCCGGCTGCAACACCGCCCGCGCCATCAGCTCGGCCGTTCCCCTCGCCCAGCGCTGCCCAGAGCGGGTATTCGCGTAATCCGTCGCCAGCGCCAGCGGGTCGTCGAAATGCGCCCGGCGGTGCCGCGCCCAATGCGCCAGCTTGTGCTCGTATTCGGCCATCTTGACCCGCACCGGATGGCCGGGCGGCGGCACGTTGGGCGGATCGAACAGCACCAGTGCCGCGAACTCGCTGCGGCCGACGAGCGCCTGCAGCATCGCGCATTGTGCCGACATCGAATGGAACACGCCGGCCGTCGGCTTGCTGCCGAATTCCTCATCGACCGCGCGGCAGACCGCATCGAGGTCGCGGGTCATATGCGCGTAGTCGTGGTGCGCCGGATCGACGCCCGGATTCAGTCCAGCATTTTGCCCGTGGCTGCGCATGTCGAACACGACGACATCGAACGCGCCGAGAAAACGGCTCCAGAAATTGAAATAGCCATCGATACCGAAGCCGTTGCCATGGCTGATCAGCAGCCGCGGACCGCTGGCGACGCCGTGACGGCGTATCCGCAACCGGGCGCCGTCTTCGCTCCCCACCTCAATGACGGCGTGCGGCGCCGGGACCCTCAGATCCATCCGTGCTTGTCAGCCCCGGCCGGGATAGCTGACCGCCATGCCGGCGCGCACATCCTGCTGGATACCGTATTGCGGGAACGGGTAGCGCAGTCCGTTCTTGGCCAGCGCTTCCATGCCGGCGATCGCCTTCGGCAGATAATCCGGCGGCAGCGCCATCAGCATCTCGTCGTCGAGCACCCCGCCATAGCGCCGTTCGGCGAAGCATGGGATCGACAGGCTCGGGGTGCGGGTCTTCAACGCGCGGCCCCAGGAATCGGCGCAGGCCGACTCGCCGACGACGCTCCAGTCGAAGCGCTTGTAGCCGGCCCATTGCAGCCCGTTGATGAAATAGATCATCGCGCCGGGCGTCGCGTAGAACAGCGCGATGTCGGGCGGGTCGAGCCGGCCGCTGGCGAGCGGCGACAGCGCGAGCGCCTCGAAGCGGCCGTCCGGCACGCATTCCATCGCCGCCTGGTGCGCGCTCGCATCCTCGTCGCTCGAGTACCACACACCCACCATGTGCTTGCCCGATTGCCAGGCCGCGTCCTTGGCGTTGCCGAGCCCGACGACGGCGCGGCATTGCGCACCGACCAGATCCTCCGGGGTGATCCCGATCGTCCAACCGAGCCGCGACGCCTGCCCGACGACCTGGTCGAGCGTGTGCACCGATTTCGGCCGGCGGATGCGCGGGATCGCCTCCATCTCGGCACGGTCCTCGTAGAGCTTCATGCCGAAGACGAAGGAGCGCAATTTAAGCAGCCGTTCCAGGTCGGCGGAGAGTTTGGTCCAGTCGGTCATCGGGTCATCTCATGAAGCTCGGAGTACAGGACGGGTATTGTCTCGGAAAACCCACAGTGCGGCGAATCCGAAATTCGCCGGATCTCGGTGCCGAGTTGAGCGAATTTCGAATTCAAAGCCGCCGACAAGTTTCATGACCTCGCGTGATTGCGGATTTGAAGTTCCCAAACGCGGTTGCCATCGAAATCTTCGAAGTTCAAAGCCGCCACACTAGTGATGGCCATCCAGTTCATCTTGATTGTCGCGAAGGTTGAATACGCTATTTTGTGCTATGATCAAAAAGTCGGCAACCGGGGGGAAGCCGATCTATGCAACGAGGGGGAAGCAATGGATTCGATGCACCGTATCAAAATGTGGATTGGCGGTCTCACCGAGATCGGCATGATGCTGCTGGCGCTCGCGATCGTCGCGGCATTATTGGTTGGCGGCAACCTGCCATTCTTCGGCGGGGTTGTCGGCAACATCATTGGCCTGGTCGCCCAACTCGGCAGTAACGGCTTGGTAGGATTGATCGTTTTGGGCATCATCATGTGGCTCTTCTCGCACCGGTCTGTCGCCTAAGTTGGCGTCGAGGGGTGGGGTGAGAGGCCCCACCCCGCCGGCCGATGGCGAATTTTCTGAGACAATTGCGGATAATCGGCTGGGCGGCCGTCGAGGCGGCTTTCCTGCTGATCATTTTATGTCTGCTGCTGAACATTATCCTCGGCGAAAAAGCCGATTCGTTTATTTCTACGGTCGCGAAGAACGCGACGGCCTTTCTGCAGACCCTGCCGCCCGGCATTTTTCTCGGCCTCGTTCTGATTGTCGTGATCTACGGTTTTGTGAAGTCGCGGTTGCTGCCGCCGCGCTGATTTCCTTGTCGTAAGTCGCAATCGGAGAAAGACGGCGCGCAACAGCGTTGGGAGCACATGGCTGCGCTCTCGGGCCGCATGCTGGCGCCCTATCTCGTCCTGTTTGCCGTCCTCTATGCCGGGTTCGGCGTGCAATCGCCGTATCTGCCCGCCTTTCTCGGCGAGCACGGGTTGCAACCGGAGACAATCGGCGTCGTGCTGGCCGGCAGCACCACGGTAAAGCTGCTGGCGGGACCGGCGGCGGGGCGTCTTGCCGATCGACTCAATGCGGCACCGCTGGTCTTTGCCGGCTGGCGCCGTTGGCGCCGCTCGGCGACTCACTGGTCCTGCCCGCCGCCGCTGACGATGGTCGCACGGGCCATCGCGGCTTTGATTACGGCTGGGTGCGGGGTACGGGATCGGGCGCCTTCATCCTCGGATCGGTACTGTCGGGGCAGGCGGTCGGCCTCGCCGGGATCGACACGGCGATCTGGTTGAATACTGCATTGCTGCTGACGGCGGCCTTATGCGCCTCGCAAACCCGCCCGCTGCCGCCCCGCCCGACCGAGAGTGCTGGCGCAACACCGTTCGCGGCGGCGCATATCGGCACGTTGTTGCGGCTCCCGGTATTCCGCCGCGTCGTGCTGGTGGCCGCGCTGATCCTCGGCAGCCATGCGCTGCATGATGGGTTCGCGATGATCCGCTGGCGTGCCGCCGGCGTCACGCCGGGCACGGCGGGGCTGTTATGGGCCGAGGCGGTGGCAGCCGAGGGGGGGGTGTTTCTCGCGCTTGGCCGCACACTGCTCGATCGGGTCGGCCCGAACGGCGCGGCGATGCTGGCCGCAACGGCAGGGGTGCTGCGGTGGGCGGTATCGGCGGAGACAACCGCGCTGCCCGCGCTCGCGCTGATCCAGCCGATGCACGGGCTGACCTTCGCGCTGTTGCATCTCGCCTGCATGCGCCGCCTCGCCGAGACCGTGCCGCCGAGGCTTCTGGGTCATGGCGGCGCTCTGCGCCGCCGCGCTCCCTTTTGCCCGGCGCATGTAAAGGGGAGCGCCGTTCCCTTAACCATAGAGTTGATTACGAGAACCCGCAACACGGGTTGTCTTTGTCTTTAAAACCCGGTTAAGTTGTGGCCAGCCAATCGACCCCGCGTCCTGCATTGCGGTTGTCGCCGGGTGGCGGAAGCTCTCTGAATAAGGTCCGTAAAGAACATGATTTCCGCAAGCCGCGCACTTGTTGCAACGCTTTCCGTTCGGTTGGTCTGAGGCCCAGAATGGCGACGTCTCCGCGCAACGGAAAACGCCGCGGCCTGGCCGCAACCACGACCGGCAACGGCAAGATCGCAGTTTTGTCGCCGGGTGCTCTCGCAGCCGAACGCGACAGCGCCGCCGACCCGCGCCCGCCTTCGGTACTAACGGCTGCTGCGGCGCTCGATGCTCCGGCAAAAACGAATGGCGCCTACGCGCCACTTGCGGCACAGGCGAATGGAAAAGGCAGCGACAATGTGGCTATGCCGCCGAACGGTGCTGACCTATCCCCGGACAGCACCGATGCGAGCACTGCCGCGCCGCATCGTTCCGGCCGCGCGTTGCAGGGCTATATCGATGAGGCCAATGCGACCGCCATCCGGGGGTGGGCCTGGGACCCGGGCACGCCGGGCGAGCGCATCCGTCTCGAGCTGCTTGAGGGCGACGCGTCGCTGTTAACGGCGATCGCGAACGAGGACCGCCCGGGCCTCGTACTATCCGGCATTGGCGATGGACGGCATGGATTCGATATCGCGCTGCCCGGGGGGCTGTTGTCGGCAGGGCGCCACGTTTTGCATCTGTGCTGCGCTGAGACCGGGGCCGCGGTGCCGGGCTCGCCGATTGTCATCGAAGACCCGACCGGCGTGGTGACGGTCGACGTGGCGATTGACCGACATGTGCTTCCGCCGCGGCCAGCGGGCCTTAATGGCGCTGCCCAGTCGGCCGAAGCGCCGGACGCCGCGCCGCCGGCGAATTTCCGCGCCCATCTTGACGAGGTGTCCGATACCGAGATCTCCGGCTGGATCATGCAGCGCGACGAGCCGTCGCACCGTTGCATCGTCGCCCTGAAGGAGGATGAGCGCGTGCTGGCGCGCACCGTTGCCTCGCGCTTCCGGCCCGATCTGGCCGCCGCTGGGGTTGGTGATGGTTGCTATGCCTTCAATCTGGCGATGCCGCGCTCGCTGCTCGACGGCGAGGAGCACTTGCTCGAAATCATCGAGCAGGATACCGGCTTCCCGTTGAGCGCCGAGCCAGTCCTCTGGCGCTCCGCGGCAGGAACCGGCGGCGCCGCATTGGCTGGCGCGCCATCCTCAACTGAGATTGCCCCTCGGCCGCAGACCGATCGACTTTCGTCGATCGAGGCTCGCGCTGCTTACACCGAGGGACGTGCGTTACTGGCCGACGTCGGACGGTACAGAACCGGCTTGCGGTCGGCCACGGATGTCGGCACTCGAATACTTTTCGATGTTTCTGACCTGATTTATTACATCGGTCACCATCCAAATCTCACCGGTATTCAGCGGGTTCAATCGAGCATCGTTCTCGCGATCGTGACAAGCGAAGTCGTACCGCGATCTCTTGTAACCTTCCTGAGCTTCAATGCCCGGAGCAAGCGCTGGGTTGCGATCCCGACTGGATTTCTGATCAGCCTGCTGCAAGACCTGTTTCTTCCCGAGACGCAACGGCTGGTTTCATTTTCCGCCGAGGAAGCCCGCTACGGCATGTTGCCAGGCGCGCGGGAATTTGACGGCGTTGGTGTGCTCGACGACGGTGGCAGCTCGGTTATCTGTCTGTTGGGCGCGGCTTGGGTCCAGCGCGATTACTTTCATCGCATTTTGACCTTTAAACGGCGGTTCGGCACCCGGTTCGTGATGACGGTGCACGACCTGATCCCGATCTATGCGCGCGAGACCTGCGATCAGGGCACGGCGCGTGTCTTCGAGGAATTTCTTCGCCGGGCATTGCGTCACGTCGACCATTTCCTGAGCGTTTCAGATAACACGGCGAAAGACCTAGGCCGCTATGTCGCCTCGCTGTCGCGCCCGGCCCCGCCGATCACAGTCACCCAGAACGGCTCGTCATTCGATGAGTTTCTGCCCAAAGGCGGCGCCGGGCAGATCGGGCTGGAGGAATTGCCGGATCGCTACGTACTGTTCGTCGCCACGGTTGAAGGCCGAAAGAACAATCGCCTGATGCTCGATGTCTGGCGGCGAATGGTAGAGACCGGCGATGATCCGCCGTATCTCGTTTGCGTTGGACGTTTGGGATGGAAATCCGAGGCGTTCCTCGCCGAGCTCGTCGAGAGCGACTACCTGAACGGCAAGGTCATTTTGCTTCAGGATGTCAGCGACGCCGATCTGGGACTGTTGTACAGCCGTTGTTTATTTACAGTATGCCCGTCACTGTATGAGGGGTGGGGGCTGCCGGTCGGCGAGTCACTGGCCGCCGGCAAGGTATGCGTGTGCAGTGATCGCGCCTCAATCCCGGAGGTCGCCGGCGAGTTCGGCCCATACATCGATATCGGCAATTTCGAACAATCATTCGAAAAGATCCGGGGTTTGATTGCCGATCCAGCCGCTCGCCGCGAGCTCGAACAGAAGATCCGTCGCGGTTATGCGCCGATTGCTTGGCATTCGGTCGCCGAGAAGGTCGTAGCGGCGTGCCAGGCGGCGACCGAAGCCGAGTGGCAGGAACCCTACCCTTATGCCGCGATCCCCTATTCGACCGAGATCAGCTTTGCCTGGCTTGGACGCGACATGGAGGGGACTTTCGGGGACGACCTGATGGCGCGGATCGTCGACGCGAGGCGCGGTCAGTTCCTGCGCGAGCCGTTGCGCGAACAGAACTTCCTGTGGGGCGAGGACGCGCGGGGCGCCGGGCAATGGGCGGAACCCGAGAATTGGGGAACTTGGCTGTGCCATTCCGGCGGCGAGATCGCCTTGGGGCTCGGGCCGAATGACAGCCAGGAATACTATGTGTTCCTTCGCCTGCGCGCCAGCGGGCCGGTCTCCGATATTGCGATCAGCCTCACAGCGAACGGCGATGTCGGTTGGCATGGCAGCATCGGTCCGCGGTCGAAGAACATCGTCTTCCGCGTGCGCCGACGCACTATCGGCGTTGGTGGATGGCGGCTACGCCTCAAGCTCGAAGCCGATTTGTCGGCGGAACTCCGCCAGCAGATCGCGGCGATTGACGGCCGCGTGCCGACGATCGGCTTCGAGCGCCTCGTTATCGTGCCGGAGGACGACCTGAAAACCCGGGTCGACATTCTCTACAGCTTCTTTTGTGATGATGGTTGGGTCGGCCCAGAACAGCGAAATCCTACGAAACGAAATTAAGACCGCCAGTCGATACTCCGCGCATGCTGAATGCTATAGGCGGCTGATGCGCCAGGCACCCAAACTTCGATGTCGGTTCGCTAAATCGGCACGCTTATTCGAGTCACGATAATGGCTAATTTTCGCCGTGTGTTTCTCCACATCGGGCCCCATAAGACGGGCTCGTCGGCGATTCAGTTGATGTGTGACGAAAACCGTCAACTCCTTATCGAGCATGGGATTTATTATCCTCAGGGGCGTTGGCACGCTCAGCTCGGATCGTACTTCTCGCAAAACAAAGCAGCTTATATCTACAACAAACACGCCGGCAACACGGATGCGGCTGCAATCGACTCCTCGGACCGAGCGTATATCACTGCACTCAGGGCTGAATTGGAGAAAGCGAACTGCGAGTATTTGCTGTTATCTTATGAGGGATTCATAGATCTGCAGCCGTCGGAGATTGCTCGATTTCGAGATTTTCTCCAGTCATATGGCGATGATATTCGGGTTCTGGCCTATTGCCGGCATCCGATATCGTTTGCGCCCAGCGAGATAAGCCAACGGTGCCGGATGGGGGTACCTTTAGGAAGGGGGGACGTTCACAACTCTCCAATTCCTAAGTTCAAGGATTATTTTTCAAAATTCGAAACGGTATTTGGTCGTGAGCAGCTCAACCTGAGTGACTTTGCAATTGAAGCGTTGTACAAGCGCGATGTCCGCTTAGACTTTTTAGCGAAGCTCGGTCTGTCCGATTCACAGGCGACCAAGCTGCATCTTCGTAATGATCGAACAAACGAGAGCTTGTCGGCGGAGGCTATCGTAATCGGCGAGGCCATGGCCAAGCGGCTTCCGCCCGGCGCGCGGGGCAATCTCTTCTTTATGAGGTTCAACCAGCTATTGGACTCGATAAAAGGGTCTCCGATCTGTCTGTCCCGGTCCGAAAGAGAAGAGATCATGCGAGCGGCGCAGCCGCACCTCGATTACCTGAAGGCTTCATTCGGTCTCACCCTTCATGCACCTGTTGAGCAGGAAGAAGATCTCGCCAGAGAACTGTTCGGCGACATCACAATACAATCCCTTGCAAATCGGTGCATAGAGAACGACGCGATCTCACAGGCCTATCGCTGGCTGCTCGGTCGGGAACCAGAATCAGAGGAAGTCGCCTTTCGACATCTTACAGCAACAGGCGGCGATTGGCGGCGGCTACGAAATCACGTGATGCGGTCGCCGGAGTTCGGCCGAGTAGCAAGCAACGCTGTTGCGGCCCTAACGAAAGCGACAGCTGAGGCGACGATTAGGCGGCCTGACACCGCCGCGTCGGACGACTGCATATCAGTCGCGGACGTGACTGTTTGCATGATTGTCTTCAATGAAGAGGAGATGCTGCCTCGATCCCTCCCGGCTCTCGCGTCAACCTTTAGTTCGTTCATCATCGCAGATATGGGATCGTCTGATCGGACAGCTAGTATAATAAAAGAAGTCCTCGGGGATTCAGCCAAAGTTGTACATTATGATCGAGCCAAACTATTGAAGGACGGGTACGCCGCTGCACGTAGTTTCTGCGCTCAAAATGCGATCTCGGAATGGGTTTTAATGGTGGACGCCGATGAAGTCCTTGTTGCCGGCGCAGATGGCGGCAAAATCCGGATGGACCGCAGCCCAGAGTCGGTCGACCTAGCATCCATTGAACGTAAGAATTTAGCTCCGCCGAACGGATTACTGCCGAGCGGAGTCAGAGAAACGGAACGGCCACGGCGGCTGTATCGAAGAGGGGGCAGAGCATTCTGGACCGGCTACATTCACGAGGAGTTGATGATTGATGCCGAAACCGGGGCGGCGGTGGCAAACTCGTCGTTACTCTTCGAGCATCTGTCTGCAGTTCGCGACGCGAACCGCATGACGAACAAGCGATACATGTATCGCTGGATGCTTCTCCGTGCTTTTGAAAACCCCAGGATTCGAGGCGGCACCAACGCATGGTGGTTCGAAAGCTTCCTGCCCGAAAATATCGATGCGATCAGGGCGGATGCGCAAAAATTCCAGAACAATGATGGATTTGGGGGCCGCGAAACCTCGGACCAGGGGAGCGGTTTGGCATCCTTCGTCTCGCCGCAAGGGGTTCGGCGCGAGATAGTGAATAAGCTATGGCACGGCGCCGATCCTTTTGCGGAGGCATTTTGCGAGCCCGCTCTCGTCGATATGCAAGGATGGAATTCCGATCACCCGTACTTTCGAGAACTCATCAATGCATATCGACCGTGCGTCATTGCTGAAATCGGCGTCTGGAAGGGCGGTAGCACTATCGAGATTGCCAGACAAATTAAGTCGAATAGAATCGATGCGGTGGTTATAGCTATCGATACCTGGTTGGGATCTTGGACCATTGGTTTCAGGACAAATGGCTTCAAGAAATCGGTTTCAAGAGCGGCTATCCGAGTCTTTATCGCAAGTTTTTGTCAAACGTGTTTTACGCGGGGGCAGAGGACGTCGTTGTCCCGCTGCCCCTGGACTCCGCCAACGCTTTTCATGTGTTACAGCGGAATGGCATCAAACTCGATTTTGTTCACATCGATGGTGCGCATGATTACGAATCGGTCATAGCTGATTTAAGAAGATGGTGGTCTTTACTGCGTAATGGGGGCATTCTGGTAGCGGACGATTACTTCATAGACGGGAAGACATGGCCGGGGGTTAAGCGCGCGGTGGACGAGTTCCTTGCGGAGACCCCCCATACCGACTTCGATCAGCGGCGGGGAAAGTGCAGGGCAATCAAGGCGTGATCACGTCAGTCGGCAATCTGTAGATCGCATTCCCAGCCGGTCGCCCCAGCATTATTGGCAGGAACTTCTCGCATGCTTCGTCGTGTAAGCAGTAGCTCCTCGCTGTTCACTGTCGTCGCGTTTGGGCTGCTCGTGCTGTCGTTCGATACTGGGCAATCCGCCGAAACTCGCCGCCAAATTCTCGCGTTTTATTACGGCTGGTGGGGGAACCCGCAAGTGAGCCGGGAGTGGCGCCATTGGCAAGATGTGGACCCGGAGAAACACCGCATCGGCAATTCAACAGATTTCCCCGCCTTTGGCGCTTATGACAGCCACGATCCGGCAATCGTCGATAGAGAGGTCGCGACGGCGCGAGCCGCAGGCATTACCGGTTTCATTGCCAGCTGGTGGGGGCAGGATAGTTTCGAGGATCGCGGCGTCCCGTTGCTGCTCGATGCGGCAGCCAAGCATGGGCTCGCCGTTTCCGCCTACTACGAAAAGATCGGTGGGGAGGATGCTGCGAGCCGTAAGGCGGCGGCGATTGCTGATCTCACTTACCTCCTAGCGCGATACACCCAGCATAAGGCGTGGCTGCGTGCCGACGGCAAGCCGGTCGTGTTCGTTTATGGCCGCGCTTTGCACCAGCTGTCGCCCGCAGAGTGGCAAGAGGTCATCGCGCAGGTACGGCGCGACAATCCAGGCGGTGTGGCGCTCGTCGCTGATGCGCTCGATCCCAAATACGTCGGCGTCTTTGACGGGGCGAGCACCTACAACATTACCGGCCAGACGCAGCATAAGACGCCGCCGCAGATCCGGGACTGGGCGCATGTCGCCTATCCGAAGATCGTTGCGGCGGCCGGGCCGAGCAAAATATCCACCATCACCGTGATACCCGGTTACGACGATCGCGCCGTTGGGCGACCGCCGCCGCGCCCGGTCACCGACCGTTGGGGCGGCGAGACCTACCGGGTGCTATGGCAGGAGGCGGTCGCCGCCGCGCCCGATTACGTTCTGATCACCTCGTGGAACGAATGGCACGAAGGCAGCGAGATCGAGCCCTCGGTCGAATACGGATCGGTCATGCTCAACGACACCGCGGCCTTCGCCCATCAGTTCCTCGCCGGCCGGAAATGACTGTAGCGCCGGTTAAGGTAGACCGTCCGCGCTGGGTCCGGTTGGGTGCGTCATTCCGCCACATGGCGAATTCGATCCGTTGAAGACGATGTTCTCTATTTGTGCCAAAGGCAGGTGGATGTGGCTGCGACGATCGAGTTCTTTGCGCAACAGCGACGCGCGTCGGGAGAGTGGCGAGCCGCGATACGTGCCCTATTCAACCATTAAGCGAAAGCCACCTGAATCCCGCCTGAAAGGTCAGGCGGCGGATGAATTGCTGTTCAACCAAATAGCGAAAGGATCTCTCATAAACTGGGCCGGGCGGTAACGGTGGCTCATGAACGCGATGCCTGCTTGCGGAGCCTGGTTGGCGCGCTGCGCGAAATCGGGAACCGCAACAGCGAGACGAACAGCGGCGCGCTGGCCGCGGCATCCGCTGTTGAAGCCGCTCTCAACGCGATCCGTCGTCAGACAGCTCTAGGCGTCAATATCGCCGACGGTCATTCGCTGATCGAACGGCTGCAGACCGACCCGAGCGCATCGCTTTGAGGAGCGGCGGTCGCAATGACAAACAGCAACCTCTGCACCAATTTGCAGCAGTGTGTTTGCTGCTCTTTCCGTGCAAGGGCGAGGCATTCCGCGGGTTCCGGCGTCCGTTTGCTGCAGATTCCTCTGCAAAAGCAGCAAACGGCTCGGATGCGCGCCGCTAGAAGCAGCTTGTGAGGCCGCCGCGATCGCCCCTAGAGTCGCGCCAGCCAGACAGGAGAACGCGATGCCCGAGAGCAACGACATCTTCGAAATCATGAGCACGATGCGGGCGATGCGGCGGCTGAAGCCCGATCCGGTGCCGGACGAGCTGATCAACAAGATTTTGCAGGCCGGGCAATGGGCGCCCTCCGGCGGCAATACCCAGCGCTGGCGCTTCCTGGTCATCAAGGACCGCGAGATCAAGAAGAAAGTGCAGGTCTACTACAAGCGCCTGTTCGATGAGAGCGTCGGGCCGCGTTACGCCAGCAGCGCCCCGCCGCCGGGCTCCGACGCGGCACCCTACAAGCGCCAGCACCCCGCGGTCGAATACCTGACCGATCATTACCATGAGGCGCCGGTATGGATCGTTGCCTGCCTCGAAGACGGCGAGAACCCGGGCCGCACCGCTGGCTCGTCGATCTATGGCGCGGTGCAGAACATGTGCCTGGCGACGCGGGCGCTCGGCCTCGGCACGACCCTGACGACGCGGCATACCGGCTACGGTAAGGAGGTCGACGCGATCTTCGGCCTGCCGCCCGGCGCCCATTCCTACGCGATCCTGCCGATCGGCTGGCCGATGGGCAATTTCGGCAAGCTGGGCCGCGGGCCCTTGAAGGACGTCGTCTACGGCGACCAGTGGGGCAAGCCTTACGCTGGCCTGTAAGCCAAACGAGAGAACGGAGAGAGACATGCCGCGCGTTCCCCCGATCACCGGCAAAGACGACGTTCCGGCGCAGTACCACAATGTCGTCGATGATGTCGTCGGCGTCTTCGGCCAGATCCGCGGGCCGTTCAGCATGCTGCTGCACAGCCCGCCGCTCGCCGAGCGAATGCTGCAATTCGTCAAATTCAACCGCGGTGGCACCGTCGTCGAACCGAAGCTGCTCTCGCACGCGATCCTCGCTTCGGTGCGCGAGCGCGACGCCCATTACGTGTGGGCTGCGCAAGTCGGGGCCGCACGCCGCGCCGGCGTACCGGAAGCGACGATCGATCTGCTGCGCGCCAAAGGCGATCCGGCAAAGCTCTCCGAAGACGAGCGCGACATCGTTACCTACACGCGACAGCTCGTGCGCAACAACCGGGTCGATCAGCCGGTGTTTGATCGCTTGCAGAAGCGGCACGGCACGCAATGGCTCGTCGAGCTGACCGCCGCGGCAGGATACTTCGGGATGTTGTCGGGCATCGTCAACGCGTTCGAGGTGGCAGCGCCGCCCGACGGCGACAAAATGCCAGGCTGACGCATTCGGCAGCTGCAGAGCAAGCGTGCGTCGTTCGACGGCGCGCTTTGCTCGTGCTCAGGATGAGGATCTTTGCTCCATGGCATCAACAGTCATCCTCATCCTGAGGAGCGCCCACAGGGCGCGTCTCGAAGGACGCAATGCCGTCGATCCAGCGCATGAGAGAGTGACATGAAATTCGGCGTGTTCCTGATGCCCCAGCACCCGCGCTCGGACGATCCGGTGCGCCGGTTTCGCGAGACCGCGGAACTGGCCCGCCTCGCCCGCAATGCCGGGTTCGATTGCGTTGCGGCGGGGCATCACTATCTGTCGCCGCCATATCAGTCCTTGCAGAGCGTGCCGTTGCTGTCGCGGCTGGCAGCCGATACCGGGTCGATGGACCTTTGTCTGTCGGTACTGTTGCTGGCGCTCCTGAACCCGGTCCAGGTCGCTGAGGACATCGCGAGCCTCGATGTAATGTCTGAAGGCCGCGTCGTGTTCGGTATCGGCATCGGCTATCGCGAAGTCGAATACGAGGCGTTCGGCATGACCCGGCAGGAACGGGTGCCGCGCATGCTGGAGGCGCTCGAGTTGATCAAGCGGCTGTGGACCGAGGAGGTGGTCACATTCAAAGGCCGCTTCTTTCAGTTGCACGATGCGACCTGCACGATCCGCCCGGTACAGAAACCATTCCCGCCGATCTGGATCGCCGCCAATGCCGATCAGGCGGTTGTGCGCACCGCGCGGCTCGGGCTGCCGTGGTTTATCAACCCGCATGCCGCGTTGCCGACGATCGAGCGGCAATGGCAACGCTACAAGCAGGCGCTCGCCGAAGCGAACCAGCCGATGCCCGGTACGCGGCCGATCGCCCTCGAACTGCACGTCGCACAGACCCATGAGGAGGCAGTCGATACCGCCCGCCCGTTCCTGACCGAGAAATACAACGCCTATGCCGAATGGGGGCAGGACAAGGCGTTGCCCGGTGAGGAGAACTTCCGCGTCAGCTTCGACGAACTATCGCGCGACCGCTTTATTCTCGGCACGCCCGACGAGGCGATCGAGCAGATCGAGGAGCGCATCCGGCGATTGGAGTCGAACTACTTCATCTTCCGGCTCGGCTGGCCCGGCATGGAGGCCGCCAAGGTCATGCGCGTCGTCGAGATGATGGGGGAGCGCGTCTTGCCGCATTTCCACGGCAAATACGGAAGGGGCTGAGTTTCTGCCGCTTTCCGAGGGTTTTGCTACTGCGCTGCTACTAAATCATCAGCGCATCAGTTTCTCGGCCGCCTCTGCCGCCGCCAGATCGTCGGCATCATCGGCATGAACATAGGTCGCAATCGTGGTTGCGATGGTCGCATGACCGGCCCGCTTCGATACCGCAGCGATGGGAATGCCCGAATTGGCGAGTGCCGACAAGTGCGCATGCCTCAGGTTGTGCAGCTTGAAGCCGCGCCGACGCGCCCATGAGCCAAAGCTGTTCGGGTCTAAGGGCTCGCCGATCGCATTGCATGCGACGGTCATCTCGGGGGCGAGGCGCACGCCCAACGCTAACAGACGCTCGGCCATCGGGTCAAGATCAACATTGCGCCAGCGCAGGCCGAGGCTTTCGCCGCGGCGCAACCCGGCGGCGATCATCAAGACGATCGCGATTTTGTAAGGGATTCCTCCTCGGCCAGCAGCTCGGCAATTTTGCCGGGCGGCACCGGCTTGGCCTTCGGGGACGGACCGATCGGAAGCGGGTTTTTTTGCCCTTTGCGAGCGCGAAGGCGATCCATTGGACTGACCGCGATGAGATCGTCGAGAAACGCGGATCGCAGGCAGGACTGCAAGACGACCTTGACCTGTCCCAGCGAGCTGCGGGCCGCCCCGCGGTCCAGCCATTTAACGAAGGCGCTGCGGATCGTCGATGCGTTCAAGTCCCGCAACCGGCAGTGGCCTAAATCGGGGTCGAGAAAGGTTCGGACGACGCTCGCGTAATGCTGCCGCGTCAGTGGTTTTACATCGAGCCCGGCAAGCCATTCCGGGAGGTATTCGCCGAGCGTGAGCCGCGCCGGGCCTTGGAGGGCGGTATTAGCCGCAACCCGTTTGGCCAACTCCCTTTCAGCCTGCCGCTGCGAGTTGGCTCTGATGGTTTCCGTCCGGATCTTGCCGCCGGCGCGCCAGCGCAGCTCGAAAGATCCCGGCGAGCGTTGGCGGATGTGGCCGGTCATTGGTCGCCTTCCTTTTTCTCGCCGGACTGCAAGCTGCGTCCGATACTGTGCGTATCAAATATGCGACCCTCGTCATCGCCGGATGTTTCTTCGAGCAGCTTCCGATCGTCAGAATCGTAGAGCAGTAACCCCGCCGCGTTCGCGGTTGGAAGGATGGCGCTAAATGCACGGACTATCTGATTGGCGTCATCTAGCCGATCGTACAGCCGGCCAAGGCGCGATCCGATGGGGCGTGCCCATTCTCCGCGGAAATCGTCAGGCGGATGTTTGACCGCGCTTAACAGTCCATCTGCAATGGCCTCGCCTAGCATCCCCTGAGCGGGAAACTTCGGCTTGGGGACCGCGATCTCTCCCGGAGGGCGAAGGTTTTCGAGCACCCGTACGGCCGCTTTGATGGCTGCGTCAAAACCAAAGGGGTTATCGATCCAATCGTATGAACCAAGCCCGGCCATGGCCGCGACTACCGCCGCATGAGTTCCTGCGTCCCGGATCGCTCGCCCGACTATTTCCAGAAGGGCCGAGAGTTCCCGCCCGTAATAAAGATCGCTGAACAGCTCGGCTCTTTGCTGATCTCGGAATGATTGCTCAAGCCTGACCTCAGCCTCTTGACTCTGTGTTCGGCCATTGGCGGCTTGCTTTGGCCATCGCTAGGCATCTCCTCGGCGATTCTCTCGCTAAATCTAATGATCATGAGAAATGCTTGTCAAGCACGTCGAAACATGAAAAACTACGGATCATGAGAATTTAAGGGAGACACCACATGCAGCGTGACACTGAGAGACTGACGTACAACATCGAGGATGCGGGACGCCTTCTCGGTATCGGGCGGAATCAGGCGTATGACGCCGCCAAACGCGGCGACATCCCGACAATCAAGATTGGGAAGCGGCTATTGGTGCCCAAGGCAGCATTGGATCGGCTGCTGGCGGGGGAGGCGGCTTAGACGTGGCCGCACGAGCAGGGCGACCACCGCCTGACGAAGCACGGCGCGACGGTGTTGACGCACCGCCGCAACCCGCAAATCAAAGCTTCAGGAACCACCGGTCACATACCGCAACAACCCGGCGTTCGCAACTCCGCCAGGCCAGCCGGGCGCAGCTTCGAGCCGCGCGCGACTTCCTTTCGACGGCGGAGGCATCAACATGACCGCCGGCGGTCTCGATCGCGACCGCCTCGCGCGTGTGCTCGGTATGCTTGGCAGTGCGCACGATGGCGAGATTATCGCCGCCGCGCGACAGGCTGAACGCCTCCGCGCCGACGCTGGTTTGACTTGGACCGACATCGTCATCCCAAGACTGTCAGCACCGCAGCGACGACAAAATGTCGGTCCGGTTGCCGATCTTGTCGCCTTCGTATTGGAGCACGGAGACACGTTGACCGAATGGGAAATCGGCTTCGTTGAAGGTGTTGCGCGGCAACGATTTCGGCTCTCGCCGAAACAGCGCGAGATCCTCGACCGCCTCGTTCAAAAGGCGCAGCGCGCCGAGGCGCGGGCGGCATGAGGGCAGCAAGCGATCTCAGCGCACGCGAGATAGCGCAGCGACTGGCGGCGCGCATCGTCGAGCTGTCTGCTTTCCTGTTGCCGGCCGGTCATCGCGAAGGAGCCGAGTGGCGTTGCGGTTCTCTAGCTGGAGAGCCGGGCAATAGCGTGGGTGTGCACCTGACCGGCGCGAAAGCCGGGGTGTGGTCGGACTTCAGCACTACCGAGCAGAAAGGCGACGCGCTCGACTTGGTGCGCGAGGTGCTCGGGCTCAAAATCGGCGACGCCATACGGTGGTCGTTGCGTTGGCTCGGCCTCGAAGACGGCGAGGCATCATCGCCCGAGCCGCCGGCCAGCCGTACAGCCGAAGCGAAACGCGGAAGTGACTATTGGCGAAAGGCGTTCAGCGCCACGCGCTCGATCAACCAGACGATCGCGGAAACCTATCTGGTCGAAACCCGGAAATTAAAGCCCCCCGGTCCGATGATCGAGGTACTGCGCTTCGCAGCGCGGCACCCGCGCCGCAATGCTGATGACGCGCTCGAGCATCATCCCGCACTGCTCGCACTGCTCAGCGACATTCGCACGGGCGAGCCGTCGGGGCTGATCAATGTTTACCTGCGCCCTGATGGGAGCGACAGGCTGCGCGACAGGAAGGGCAAAACCTCTTGGGGTCGCGCCGCTGGCTCAGCGGTAATGCTGAGTCCCTTCGATGACATGACGATGGGCTTGACGATTTGCGAGGGGCTCGAAACCGGTCTCGCGCTCTTGACGCACAATTTGGCCCCCGTGTGGTGTTGCGGTGGCGCCGGCAATCTCGCAGCCTTCCCCGTGCTTGGCGGGATCGAGGCGCTGACGATAGATTGCCGACGAAAGCAGGCCGCATGAGCGACGCGCAATTCGATCCGCGCGCTGCCGCAGACGCCGCCTGGACAACGCAACGCAAGCCTAACGGGGCTGCTTTCAAGCTAACCTCGGCGGCCGATCTCGTCGCCCGCGAGTTCAAGGAGCCAAAGTGGGCCGTGCCGGCAATCGTTGCCGAAGGCCTGACGATCCTGGCCGGCAAGCCTAAGACCGGGAAGAGCTGGGCCGCCCTAGACTTCGCTGTGGCTGTCGCCGGCGGATATAACGCTCTGGGAAACATCGAATGCGAGCAAGGCGATGTTCTCCTACTCGCGCTCGAAGACAATGACCGACGCCTGCATCAACGGCTCAAAGCGGTGTTGCAAGGTCAGCCCGCGCCTGCTGCGCTCCACATCGCGACGCAGTGGCATCGCGCCGATGATGGCGGCCTAGACGATCTCCAAGCCTGGCTCAGTGACCATCCGAAGGCGCGGCTTGTTCTGATCGATACGCTGCAAATGATCCGTAGCCAGCGGAACAAGACCGATGGCGTCTACGCTGATGATTATCAGGCCGTCGGTCGATTGAAGGCGCTCGCCGACAAGGCAAATGTCCCTTTCGTCGTTGTGCA
>VAZR01000273.1 GCA_005888515.1 Alphaproteobacteria bacterium
TCCCCCTTCAGCCGGTCGGACGCGACGGTACAAACAAGCCAGGCAGACTGTGGGTAGTAATGCAGATCGAACGCGAAGCCATCGGCCAACAGGGTGCACTTACACGGCACTTACAGCCGCGCCCGCCCATTGACGGCATTCGTCTAAGTGGTTGAAAAGACTGGTCGGAGTGAGAGGATTTGAACCTCCGGCCCCTGCCTCCCGAAAGCAGTGCTCTACCAGGCTGAGCTACACTCCGCCGACCGGCCGCGATATATAGGGCGAACCCCCCAACGGCGCAACGGGCGCGCTATACTGGCCGCGCGATCCAATCCCGCCCCGTGGCCGGACTTGTTCCGGCCACCCACGCCTTCACCCCGCTGCAACATCGACGGAAAAGACGTGGATGCCCGGGACAAGCCCGGGCAAGGGGAACAATTTCAGAGCCGGATGGGCGTCAGAACCCGCGTTCGGTGGCGAAGCTGGCTGCTTCGGCAAGGGCATGGCGCAACGGTCCCGCCGGGAATGGCGACAGCGCCTCGACCGCCGCGGCGGCGTAGACGCGGGCCCGCGCCAAGGTCTCGACCAGGGCGCCGCGGCGTTCGACCAGCCGCAAGGCGCGTTCGAGATCGCCCGGGCCTTGCTCGCCCTGTTCCAAGGTGCGCCGCCAGAAGGCGCGCTCCTCGCCGTCGCCGCGCGCGAAGGCGATCAGGATCGGCAGGGTGATTTTGCCGTCGCGGAAATCGTCACCGACGGATTTGCCGAACTCGCTCGGGCGCGCCGAGAAATCGAGCATGTCATCAATCAGCTGATAGGCAATGCCGAGGTTGCGGCCAAACCGGGCGAGCGCCTCCTCCTCATCGATCGGGCGCTCGGCGAGGACGGCGCCGATCCGGCTCGCCGCCGCAAATAATGCGGCGGTCTTCGCCTCGATGACTTCGAGGTAGGCGGCCTCGGTCGTCGCCGTATCGTTGGCGGTGATCAGCTGGTGCACCTCGCCTTCGGCAATGATCGCGGCGGCGCGCGACAGGATGTCGAGAACCCGCAGCGAGCCGTCCTCGACCATCAGCTGGAACGCGCGGGCGAACAGGAAATCGCCGACCAGCACCGCCGGCTTGTTGCCCCATACCGCATTGGCCGTGTCGCGGCCGCGGCGCAGCCCGCTATCGTCGACGACATCGTCATGCAGCAACGTCGCGGTGTGGATGAACTCGACCGCGGCGGCGAGCGCGATATGCCGATCGCCGCGGTAGCCGCACAGCCGCGCGCAGGCGAGGGTCAGCATCGGGCGCAGCCGCTTGCCGCCGGCCGAGACGATATGGCCGGCGAGCTGTGGGATCAGCGCCACCGGGCTGTCCATGCGTTCGACGATGACCGCGTTGACCCGGTCGAGATCGGCTGAGAGCAGCCGAAACAGCGGGTCCAGAGACGCCTGCGGGCGTTCGCGGTCGCGATCGATAATCGGCACCGGCGCCACGGATTCTCCTCGCTGGGCGGCGCCCCAAAACCAGCCGCTGCCGGCTGGTGGACGAGCTTGACGCGCCCGACGGCGAGCGAGCATAGAATGCCGCGCCGAGTCAAGTGCCGGACCTTTGCCGCCAAGCCGCGCCGCGCCGCTGCGCTTTCCCGCCGCACCCCGCCGAACGCTCATGAGAGACGGGCCGTCATGAAAGAGCTGCTGCGCACCAACAACGTCGTCCGCCTGTCCTGGGCGCAGGCGCTGCTGCGTGACGCCGGTATCGGCAGCGTCGTGCTCGACCATCACACGAGCCTGGTCGAAGGCAGCATCGGGGCCATACCGCGCCGGCTGATGGTGGCCGAGCGCGACCACGCCCGCGCCCGCGCGCTCGTCGCCGCGGCCGAGGAGGGGCTTGGGTGAGCCTGCCCGAGCCGCCGCCCGGATCCGATCCGCCCAGGTCCGATCCGCCCAGGTCCGATCCGCCAGGGGACCAAAGCGTCACCGAGGATCGCCTGCTCGGCGGGCGTGTCCGGCTGCGTCAGCCGGCGCACGGCGCGCGCGTCGCGATCGACCCGGTGTTTCTCGCCGCCTCGGTCGCGGCGGAGCCGACCCACCAGATCCTCGATGCCGGGTGCGGTTCCGGCGCGGCGATGCTGTGCCTCGCGGCGCGGGTGCCGCAATGCCGCATCACCGGCCTCGAAATGCAGCGCGATCTGGTGCGCCTTGCCGGCGACAATGCGCTGCTGAACGGCATGGGCGACCGCCTGTCGGTCATGGTCGGCGATCTGCTGCAGCCGCCGCCGCGGCTCAGCCCCGGCAGTTTTGACCATGTCATGGCGAACCCGCCCTTTATCGAGCGCGGCCGCGGCAGCGAGGTGCTCAACCCGGCGAGGGCCGCGGCGACGATCGAGGGCGATGCCGCGCTTCGCGAATGGGTGCGCTTCGCGCTGGTCATGGCGCGGTCCAAGGGAACCGTCACGTTCATTCATCGCGCCGACCGCATCGATGCGCTGCTGGGGCAGCTGGCCGGCCGCGCCGGGGGCGTCGTGATCTTTCCGCTGTGGCCGCGCGCCGGCCAGCCGGCGAGCCGGGTCCTGGTGCAGGCGCGCAAGCAGTACGCCGCCCCGGCGCGGCTCGCCCCCGGCCTCGTGCTGCACGAAGCCGACGGCCGGTTTACCCCGGCCGCCGAAGCCGTATTGCGCGGCGGCGAACCCTTGGTGCTGTAACTGCCCCTCACCCTGTCCCTCTCCCCGCCTGCGGGGAGAGGGAACGCGGCTGCACGAGCGTGCGAAACTCCCGAAGGATGTTCCGAGACATCGCTGCGAGCCCTCCCTCTCCCCGCGAGCGGGGAGAGGGCCGGGGTGAGGGGCCCTTGCGACACCAGTCGCTTCTGGTCGGATAATGCAGCAATACCCATGTTGCGGGGATGAACCCGCGCGAGCTTCTCAAAGTGCTGCCGATCGAGCGGTTCCGCCATCCGGCGCCGGTCGTGGCGGTCGTGCGGTTCGATGGCATCATCGGGCCGCGGCAATGGCGCACCGCGATGTCATTGGCAAGCCATGCCGCCGCGCTGGAGCGCGCCTTCGCGGTCTCGCGTCTCAGCGGCGTCGCGTTGTCGATAAACTCGCCCGGCGGCTCGCCGGTGCAATCGGCATTGCTGTTCCGCCGCATCCGCCAGCTCGCCGAGGAGAAAGGCGTGCCGGTCTTGGCCTTTGCCGAGGATGTCGCGGCGTCGGGTGGCTATTGGCTGGCCTTGGCCGGCGACGAGATCTATGCCGAAGAGGCCTCGCTGCTCGGCTCGATCGGGGTCGTCACCGCAGGGTTCGGGGTTGCCCGGCTGATCGACCGCCTCGGCATCGAGCGGCGGCTGCATACCGCGGGCGAGCGCAAATCGCTGCTCGATCCGTTTCTGCCGGGATGCCGCCGACGAGACCCTGTTCAGCGGCGAGGTGCTGACCGGCCGGATGGCTTTGGCGCGCGGCCTGATCGACGGGATCGGCGATCTGCGCTCGGTGATGCGCGCCCGGTTCGGCGACAATGTCCGGCTGGTGCCGATCGCGACCGAGCGGCGGCGGCGCTGGTGGATGCCGCGGGCGCGGCCGTTTGTCGAGCGCGATCCGTGGACGCCGGTTGCCGATCTGATCGGCTGGCTGGAAGCCCGCGCCTTGTGGGCCCGCTTCGGCCTTTAGCGTTTTGTTGCTCGCTGATTTGTTGCCCGCCCTTGTTGACCGGCCCACCGGGGTTCCATAAACCACACCGATGATCGCCGCCCCGAAGATCGTTCTGCTGATCCTGCTGGTTTTCGCCGTGTGGTACGCGCTGCGCTGGTTCAACCGCGTCCCGCCAAAGGCCGTGCGCCGCGGACCGGCCTGGTGGCCCAGGTCGGCGGCGTCGGCGGCCCGACCGCAGCCGCAGCGGAATGTCGAGGATCTGGTGTCGTGCCGGATCTGCGGCGCCTATGTTGCGGCGAGCGCGCGCGGCTGCGGCAAGGCGGGCTGCCCGCGGCCGGCGTGAGCAAGGGCCGGCCGGCACGACCGATGAAATCCGTCGCGAGCACCAGCTTTCAGGGGCTGATCCTGGCGTTACAGCGCTATTGGGCGGAGCAAGGTTGCGTGATCCTGCAGCCCTACGATATCGAGGTCGGCGCCGGCACGTTTCATCCGGCGACGGCGTTGCGCGCCTTGGGCCCGGAGCCGTGGCGCGCCGCCTATGTCCAGCCGTCGCGCCGGCCGACCGACGGCCGCTATGGCGAAAACCCGAACCGGCTGCAGCATTATTATCAGCTGCAAGTGATCCTGAAGCCGGCGCCGGCCGACAGCCAGGATCTGTACCTAAAGAGCCTGGCGGCGCTCGGCATCGACGCGTCGAAACACGACATCCGCTTTGTCGAGGATGATTGGGAGAGCCCGACCCTGGGCGCCTGGGGGCTCGGCTGGGAGGTCTGGCTCGACGGCATGGAGGTCAGCCAGTTCACCTATTTCCAGCAGGTCGGCGGCATCGAATGCGACCCGGTCTCGACCGAGCTGACCTACGGACTCGAACGCCTCGCGATGTATGTGCAGGGGGTCGAGAACGTCTATGACCTCGATTTCAACGGGGTTGCCGGGGCGGGCCGCATCACCTACGGCGATGTGTTCCTGCGCGCCGAGCGAGAGTTCTCCGCCTACAATTTCGAGCGCGCCGATACCGCCATCCTCGTCCGGCATTTCGAGGACGCCGAGCGCGAGTGCAACGCGCTGGTGAACGCCGGAGATGAAAACGCAAACCGGCCAAAGCTGGCTCTCCCGGCCTACGACCAGTGCCTGAAGGCGAGCCACCTGTTCAACCTGCTCGATGCGCGCGGCGTCATCAGCGTCACCGAGCGCGCCGCCTATATCGGCCGGGTGCGCGCCTTGGCGAAGGCCTGCTGCGAAACCTGGCTCGCCGGCGCGGGCGGGAAGTTTTGATCATGGGGTACAACGCGGGGCCCCTCTCTCATTCGCCTTGCCCGGACTTGTTCCGGGCATCCACGTCTTCCTTGCTGCGGCCAGGCAGCTTCAAGACGTGGATGGCCGGGTCAAGCCCGGCCACGGGGGATAGGGGCTTCGGGAGTTGGGGTCCTTGACCGGCGAGCTGCTGCTCGAATTGTTGTCGGAGGAAATCCCAGCGCGGATGCAGCGCCGGGCCATCGAGGAACTGACTCGGCATTTGGATGAGTGGCTGCGGGTACACCGCATTCCTCCGACGGAGCCGATCCGCGGGTACGTGACCGCAAGGCGGCTCACGGCAATCGTCAATGGCATTCCGAAACAATTGCCGGAGTCTAATGAGGAAAGACGTGGACCACGCGTCGGCGCACCGCAACAGGCGCTCGACGGTTTTCTGCGCTCGGTGGGATTAGATTCGGCCGAGCAGTGCGAAGTGCGCGATACCGGCCGCGGGGAATTCTATTTCGCCGTAATCCACCGCTCCGGCCGGGCTGCTGTCGAGGTCCTGCCCGATTTGATCTATTCCACCCTCATGGGCGTGGAGTGGCCGAAATCGATGCGCTTTCCGGCCGCCCGGTTAAGTTGGGTACGGCCGCTTACCTCGGTGCTGTGCCTGTTCGACGGGCAGGTGCTGCCATTGTCCCTCGATGAGGTGCCGGTCGGCCGCATGACGCGCGGGCACCGTTTCCTGTCGCAAGGGGAGATCGCGGTCGAGAACGCCGCGGATTACCTCGACCGGCTCGAAGCCGCCTATGTGATCCTCGACCAGGATCGCCGTCGCGACATCATCGCCGCCGATCTCGATCGTCTCGCGCAAAACGAGGGGCTGACCGTCAAGCCCGATCCCAGCCTGCTCGAAGAAGTACGCATCAGAAATATTTCTCTTGCCTCAAGCCCGACGGGTCGCTGGCGCCGCGCTTTTTGTTCGTCGCCAACAACCTGACCGCCGATGACGGCAAGACCATCGTCGCCGGCAACGAGCGCGTGTTGCGCGCCCGCCTCGCCGACGCCCGCTTCTTCTGGGACCAGGACCGCAAGGTCCGTCTCGAAGACCGCGTCGAAGCGCTCAAGGACCGCGTCTATTACGAAAAGCTCGGCACCGTGTACGACAAAGCGCGGCGAATGGAAGCGCTCGCCGAGTCTCTTGTCGCGTATGTTCCCGGAGCCGATGCCGCGCGCGCTCGCCGTGCAGCCCTCCTCGCGAAGGCTGATCTGTCAACCGGCATGGTCGGCGAGTTCCCCGAATTGCAAGGCACCATGGGTCGTTATTACGCGCTGCATGACGGAGCAGATGCGCGCGTTGCCGATGGAATCGCCGATCACTATAAACCGCTCGGGCCGAACGACATTTGCCCGACGGCGCCCGACAGCATCGTCGTCGCGCTCGCCGATAAGCTTGATGCCCTCGTAGCGTTTTTCTCTATCGGCGAGAAGCCGACCGGTTCTCGTGACCCGTTCGCGCTGCGACGCGCTGCGCTCGGCACAATCCGCCTGATCCTGGAAAATGAACTGCGACTACCATTGATGTATGCCTTGCTGAAGGCCGCCGCAGCACGACGCCTTCGGATGGAGCATTCGTCAGCGGTGGCCACCGAACTCCTGTCATTTGTTGCCGATCGGCTGAAGGTACATCTGCGTGAATCCGGTGTACGCCACGACCTGATTGCTGCCGCCTTCGAGCAGGTCGGAGTCATGGGAATTGCGCGACACGGAAAATACGAGGACGACCTCATCCGCTTATTGGCCAAGGTGGATGCTCTAAAGGCATTTCTGGGCACTGATGACGGCGCCAACCTGCTGATCGCGTATCGTCGAGCATCAAATATCGTCACGATTGAGGAACGACGTGACAAATTGCAGTACGGACAGGAATTTGATCGTAATCTTTTGAAGCAAGATGAAGAAACGGTCCTCGCTGCTAGTTTGCACACCATCGGTGGAGAAGTTAAGGAGGCTTTGAAGCGCGAAGATTTTCACGGCTCGATGAGATCCCTCGCACGGTTGCGCCGTCCGGTTGATGAATTTTTTGACAAGGTGACCGTTAATACGGATGCCGAGCAAGGCCAGTTACGAGTAAACCGATTGCGCCTCCTTACGCGAATTCGCAACACAATGGATCAGGTCGCCGATTTCTCGCAGATCGAGGGGTGAGGCAACCTATGGCGAAATGGGTCTACCGTTTTGGCCGCGGCGTTGCCGAGGGGCGGGGCGAGATGCGCAACCTGCTCGGCGGCAAGGGCGCCGGGCTTGCCGAGATGGCCAATCTCGGTCTGCCGGTGCCGCCCGGCTTTACGATCACGACCGAGGTCTGCACCCATTTTTACGCGAACGGCAATACCTATCCGCCCGATCTGAAGGACCAGGTCGCCGATGCGCTGGCTGCTGTCGAGGAGACGATCGGCGCGAGGTTTGGCGATCCGGAAAAGCCGCTGCTGGTGTCGGTGCGCTCCGG
>VAZR01000274.1 GCA_005888515.1 Alphaproteobacteria bacterium
TGCCGACTGTTCGCCGGACGAGGTCGCGTTCTGGCTCTACTCCTCGGGCTCGACCGGCGCCCCCAAGGGCGTGCGCCACCTCCATTCCAACCTGCGCGCCACTTCCGACACTTATGGGCTGCAGGTCCTGCAGATCGCCCCCGACGATCTCGTCTTCTCGGCTGCCAAGCTGTTCTTCGCCTATGGGCTCGGCAATTCGATGACCTTCCCGATGGCGGTCGGCGCCGCCTCGGTGCTGTTCCCGGACCGGCCGACCCCGGAGGCGGTGCTGGCGACGATGCAGCGCTTTCAGCCGACGATCTTCGCGGGCGTGCCGACGCTCTACGCCGCGCTCTTGGCCCAGAACGCGATCGGTCCTGGCGCCGGCTCCGACCGGCTGCGCCGCTCGATCTCGGCCGGCGAGCCGCTCCCCGAGCATATCGGCCGACGCTGGTGCGAGGTGGTCGGCACCGACATCCTCGACGGGCTCGGATCGACCGAGATGCTGCACATTTTCCTGTCGAACCGCCCCGACGACATCCGCTACGGCACCACCGGCAAGGCGGTGCCGGGATACGAGGTACGGATCGTCACCGAAGCCGGCGAGGACGCCGTGGGGGGCGAATCCGGCGAGCTGATCGTCAAGGGGCCGAGCGCTGCCGAGGGTTACTGGAACCAGCGCGACAAGTCGCGCCGCACCTTCCGCGGCGAGTGGACCTATACCGGCGACACCTATACCCGCGATGCCGACGGCTATTACCGTTATTGTGGCCGCAGCGACGATATGCTGAAGGTCAGCGGCATCTGGGTGTCGCCGTTTGAGGTCGAGGAGGCGCTGATCGGCCACCCGGCAGTACTCGAATCCGCGGTTGTCGGCCACCCCGACCCGGAAGGACTGATAAAGCCGAAGGCCTTTGTCGTATTGCAGCAATCGGTTCAGAAAGATGACCCGGGCGCGCTGTGCGAGGCGCTGCAGAACCACGTCAAGGAAAAGATCGGCGTGTGGAAATACCCGCGCTGGATCGAGTTCTGCGAGGGGCTGCCGAAGACCGCCACCGGCAAGATCCAACGGTACAAATTGCGGCAGTGACGGGATTGCTGCGGATTACAGCCCCCCGAGAGCGCCGAGCGCGCCGCCGGCGGCGACCAGCCATAACGGGCTGATCCGCGTACCCAGCATCAGCGCGATTGCGGCAAGCGTAACGGCGAGGCTGGCCCAGCCGGCATCGCCGACTCGCGCCATCACGTAACCGCCCGCGATCACCAGCCCGATCGTGACCGGCGCCAGACCGCGCCGCACGATGCTCTGCCAGGCGGTATCGCGGAACCGGTCCCAGAAGCGGAAGGCGGTGTACGCCACGGCGCAGGACGGTCCGAAGGTTGCCAACGCGCTGGCGATCGCGGTCGGCAGGCCGCCCACCTGCCAACCGATAAAGCTCGTCATCAGGATCATGTTGGGGCCCGGGATCGCCTGCACGATCGCGAAGCAATTAGCAAAGTCTCGATCGGTCAACCAGCCATTGGTGCCGACGACGAAATCGCGCAAATCCGGCAGCACCGACGGGAACCCGCCGAAGCTGATCAGCGACAGCAGCGCAAGATGCGCAATCAGCGCGGCCGGCAGGTTCATCGGAGGATCGCGCGCTCGGTCAGCGCTGCCGCGATACTGAGTGGCGCCAACGCGGTCACGACGAGCAGCAAGGGCAGCTTGGCTATAGCCAGCCCAACGAAAGCAAGCGCCGCAAACAACAACGCCATTGGTCGGGTGCGATGCGGCGTAAGCAGTCTCAGGCCCGTCGCGATAATTAATCCGGCCCCAACTGCCGAGACGCCGTGCAGAGTATTCCGCAGGCCGCCGACACCGGCGAAATGGAGAAGCAGCGCGCCGAGGCCGAAACCGATCGACCACGGGATCACGATGAAGCCGGCCAGCCCGGCAGCCGCCCCGGCGGGGCCGCGCAATTTCGAGCCGAGGCAGACGGTAATACTGGCGACATTGGGACCGGGAAGGAACTGGCACAAACTCAGCAGGTCGGCGAATTCCTGATCGGTGAGCCAATGCTGTTGCTCGACGATAAACCGGCGTGCCCAGACGATCGGCCCGCCAAAGCCGAAGAGTGAGACCTTCAGGAAGGTGGTGAACAGAGCGGGCAATGTGACACGCGGCCCGGCAGGTGCCTCGTTCAGGACATAAGCCATCCTGCTCGCGAGGCTCAGGCGAAGGCGCGCTTAAATGCGGCCCATACCGCGCGTTGCGCGTTCATCGCGTCGTCGACCGCCGGCACCATGCCGAAAAAGGCGTGGATCATGCCGGGATACTCGCGGTACTCGACCGGCACTCCGGCACCGCGCAATGCGGCGGCATAACGCTCCCCATCGTCGTGCAAGAAGTCGCATTCGGCGGTGATCACAACAGCCGGCGCGACCCCGGCAAGGCTCGGTGCCTTGATCGGCGACGCTCGCCAATCCTCGGCGTCTTTGGGGCTGCGCAGATAATGGTCACGGAACCACACCATCGCGTTGCGGGTCAGAATGCCGTAGCCGATCGCGAACTCCTCGTAGCTCGGCGTGCTCATCGTGTAGTCGGCGACCGGGTAGACCAGCGATTGCAGCCGCAACCGCGGCCCCCCCGCATCGCGCGCCATCAGCGCGACGACGGCTGCGAGATTCGCGCCGGCGCTGTCGCCATGCACGCCGATCCGGTCGGGATCGGCCCCGAGCGCCTTCGCGTTGGCGTGCACCCATTCGAGCGCCGCGAAGGAATCCTCGACCGCAGCGGGAAATTTGTGCTCGGGGCCCATGCGGTAATCGACCGAGGCGACCAGCGCTTCGGCACCGGCGCACAGATTGCGCGCGACGAAATCATGGGTATCGAGGCTGCCGATTACATGGCCGCCGCCATGGTAGTAGACGATCGCCGGCACCGCGCTTCCCGCGCCGGCCGCTTTCGGCCAATAGAGGCGCAGGCGGATCGAGCCGCCGGGGCCCGGGATCATCTGCTCCTCGACGCGCGCGACCGGCAACGGCTCGGCCTTGCGCGCACGGGCGGTCGCTTCCATCTGCTCGCGCGCCTCAGCCGGGGTCATCGCCTCGATCGGCCGCAGCCCCGCCTCGGCCATGATCTTCAAGACTTGCTCGATCTGCGGATGCAAATTCGGCATCGCGGTCACCGGAATGATTTGCTCGCACCTCATAATACCGGATTCAGGCGGCTCAGCGCGAGGAACTGGCCTCCGCAGCAGCACCACGTCAACCACAACTACGACGACGACTATTTCTCCGGCCTGGAGAGGCGAGATCAAGGAATATGTCGTCAAGGAAAAGCGGGCGCATATACCACCGCCGGCGGGCTTCAAGGCCGCTGTCGGCGCGCCGTTGCCGCCAACCGTCGAGCTCTATTCCTTCCCGCCGAGCGCGCCTTACGCGAAATATCGCTACAGCGTAATCGGCGACGAGACGGTGCTGGTCGATCCGACCGACCGCAAGGTCGTTGAGGTCATTCGTTAACTTGGCATAACGCCTGGGCCTCTTGCCCGAGCGGGGTATCGAAACGGCTGGCCCTTAGAGGCCAGCCGTTTACTTTTCTGCTGCCGCCACGGCGACGCGTTCCGAGCCTGTTCTTGGGCGATCCCAGAATGACCCGTTGGGCGAACTGCGCCTACAGAATGTCGTGGGCGAGCGGCGCGCCTTCACCGCTGGCGGCGACTTTGATCTTGATCGGCGCGTATTGCCGGATCGTCGCGACCGCGAGATCGACCTCGTCCTCCGAATGCGCCCGGACGAATACCGCCGTCTCGCCGTTGCTGATGAATTGCGCGTAGGTCTCGCGCACATTGCCGACGACGAGCGGATCGACCGAGAGGCCCTCCAGCTCGGCGGACACCGCCGCCGGTACAGGCGCCGTCTCGTGCATCAGCAGCAGGGAAATATCGGCGGGCGGCACGCCCTCGTATTTGAGCCGGCTGCAGGCGTCCTCGGCAATGCCCCTCGATTCGAACAGCCCGACCACGAATTTGAGCATGACTTCTCCTCGCACCCGCTGCGCGCCTGATGGTTGAACGGCGGCGGGAAGCCTCGGGTTGCGCGGCCCGCCGTCACAAGCCGAACGGGTAGGTCTCGGGCGCGCCCTTCGGCCGGCCGCCGGCGAGCGGCGTCACCGCGCTCGTCTCCTCGAACCAGACATAGGCGTCGAACTGTTCGGCCAGCACCGCCTCGAAATAGTGCGACAGGAACTCGCTTTTCGGCCGGTAGACGACCCCAATCGCACGCTCCTGGCGCGGCTCGCGCAATGCTTCGACCAGTTCGCGGTGGCGGCCCGATGCCGCAGCGCGGCGCCAATCGGTCAGCGAGCGGGCATGGCCGGCCTTGCGGAAGGCGAACTCCCAGCTGTCGGGGCGCGCCGGGATCACGGTCTTGATCCTCATCTCGCCATCCCAATCATCGGCCGCCGCGACCGTGCCGCGGTCGGTGCCGAAACCGATCAGCACGGCTTCGTCGCCATAGGCGGTGCGGCAGAGCTCGCCAATGTTGAACTCGCCCTGCCAGCCCATCGCCGTCGCCGCGGCATTGCCGATATGCGAGTTGTGCGCCCAAACCACGGCCTTGGCGCTCTCCCCGCGGGCGCGCATCAGCATCTGCAGCGTGTCGAACATGTGCCGGTCGCGCAAATTCCAGCTTTCCGCCGAGCCGCGATACATGATCCGGTAATACCGCTCGGCAGCGCGTACGATGCGGGCGTTCTGCGCCGCGTCGAAGAACGCTTCGCCGTCCCGGCGGATGTAATCGAGATGCTTCGCCAACAGCTCGTTCAGCTCCTCGACCACCTTGTCTTCGCACGGATCCTTCTTGCCGT
>VAZR01000275.1 GCA_005888515.1 Alphaproteobacteria bacterium
GGCCGGGGACTGCGGTCGGCAAAGAGTCCCACCAGCGGCTGCAGGAGCGACGCGGTGAACTGGAAGGTGAAGGTCAAGAGTCCGATCTGCGTGAAGCTCAAGCGATAGGAGCCGCGCAGCATCGGGTACAGCGCCGGCAGCAGCGACTGCATCATGTCGTTCAGGAGGTGACAGAAGCTGATCGCGGCGAGGATGCCCATGGCCGTGCCTGCGGCGGCGCCGACGTTGCTGCCAGCTGAGGCTGGGGCGGATTCGTTCAAACGGGGGGCTCCGGCGGATGCGCGCCTCCCGGGCGCAGGGTGCCAATGTGCCGGAATCAGGCGCCGAAGCCCATCTCTCCAAAAGGGGGGTGGGCCTCGCCTCCCATAAAAAGGCGCGGTGCACCACCCCAGGTGCACCGCGCCGATGACGCTCGCGAATAGCCCGGAAGGTCTAGAAACGCTGTCCGAAACGCAATCCGAACATCCGTGGCGTGTTGATGTTGGCCAGCGGCTTTAGCGCGCAAATCGGTTTTCCGGGGAAGAATCCCGTCGACACGCCGAAAATGGTGCACTCCGCGAAGCGATACACCTCGGCGCGCTTGTCGAACAGGTTGTCGACGAACAGCTCGGCGCTGAAGTTGCCGCGGCTGAATCCACCGGCTAGATCAAAGATCCCGTAGGCGGGCTGCGAGCCGATCAGCGCGTTGGCAGCCGGTGTCAACTGCGAGCGGCTCTCGCTCTGGTAGACAAAGTCAGCCTGCAGGTGCGCCTGGGCGCTACCGACGCCGAAGGTGTAGCGCCCGGTGATGTTGCCCTTGAACTTCGGCACCGTCGGCAGCTGCGTGTCCTTGGGTACTGCGTCCCAGGCCGGGCAAGCGGAATTGGACAGCGGGAAGGGCACGCCGGTGGCCGGATCGGTGTCGAGGCAGAAGTCCTGGTTCATCTTCGGGTCGAGCTCGGTCGCAGCGGCGGAGAGCGTGAACCCCGGGGTGACCGCCCACTCGAGCTCCTGCTCCGCGCCCTTGATACGCGCCGAGCCTGCGTTGCGCACGATGGTGAAGGAGTTGAACCCGAGGAAGCCGAACTGGAAGTTGTTCCAGTCCTCCCAGAAGAACGCGCCGTTGAAGCGCAGGTGATTGTTCAGCCAGCTGGTCTTGAAGCCGACCTCGTAGTTCTTGAGGAAATCCGGATCGTAGGTAGCCAGCGGCGGGTTCGGCGGCGGTTGAGTGCGGCGATTGATGCCGCCCGGCCGGAAGCCCTTGGACACCGTCGCGTACACCATGTGGTCCCGATCGAACTTGTAGGTCAGGTTGAATTTCGGCGTCGAGCCGTTTTTCTTGACCCTTTGGGCCAGATCGACGCACGGCCCGCCGAGAATACCGGGCTTGAGGCAGCCGGTGCCGTCGGCGTTGCGGGTGCCGTTGGGCTGGTAGGTGGTCGCGAGCTCGCCGGTGTGCGAGCCGTAGACGTTATTGACGCCGAACCCGAAGAAGCCGTCGAGCGAGTTGTCGTACCGGAAGAAGCGGTAGCCGACGGTGCCGGTCAGCTTGGGCAGGATGTCGTAGCTCAGCTCGCCGAACACCGCGTAGTCGCGGTCGACGCGGATCTGATCGGTGAGCCACAGGGTCTGCGGCCACCCCGTGACCGACTTGTCGGTCGGCAGCTGATTCACCAGATAGTCCTGCAGGATGTAGTGCTGTTGGCGCTCGGTGAACAGTCCGCCGACGAACCGCAGCGGGTAGTCCTTGGGCGTGGCGATGCGCAGCTCGTTGCTGAACTTGCGGTAGTGATCGCGGCCCTCGATGTGCTGGGAGGGATCGATGAGCGCACCGGCGTCGTTGGTGAAATAGGCGATGTAGGTGGTCTGCTGGTCGTACAGGAAGGAGTAGTCGGTGTAGTCGGATTGCGTGTGGTCATCGCGCTTCAGATAGCCGCTGGCGAAGGTGATATCGAAGTTGCTGATCTTGCCCTCAAGCGTGAGGGCCGCCTGCCACCACTCGTCCGTGATCGAGTCGGGGTAGTAGCGCGAGGTCGACAGGTCGCCGGCGATCGACGGATCGACGGCGAAGTTGCCGTTCGCCTTGGTGTGCTGCCCCATGAGAATCGGGGTGATCGTCCAGTTGTCGCTGAGATCGACCTTGAGCGCGCCGCGCGCGCCGTAGGTGTCGGAGTCGTTGAAGCGCTTCTTGGCGAGGGTCGGCGTGGTGTTGCAGCCGGCAGGTGCCGGGTTGGTGTTGGCCAGACAAACGCCCGAGGACGGGTAAGTGAACTGGTTCGGGACGTTGTCGATGAAGCCGCCGTCGTGCTCGGCCCACCCCACCAGACGGATCGCGGCGTTGGTGGAGAGCGGCACGTTGACAAAGCCCTCGGCGACGTAGCCGCCCTCGCCGCGCACCGTGTTACCCTGCAGGTTATAGCCGGCCTTGAAGCCGCTGAGGTCCGGCTTGTTGGTGATGATGCGCACCGTGCCGGCCTCGGAGCTGGCGCCGTAGAGGGTGCCCTGCGGACCCGCCAGGGCCTCGACGCGCTCGATGTCGTAGACGTGCAGGTCGAGCGCGCCCTGGATGGTGGTGATCGGCTGCTCATCGAGGTACACGCCGACGCTCGGCAGCGGACCGGAATGGTTGCCGTTGTCGCCACTCGATACGCCGCGCATGAAGGTGCGTGCGAATCCCGGGCCGAGCGACTGGTAGGCGACGCTCGGCAGGAACTTCACATAGTCGTCGAAGTTCTGCACCCCGAGCTGCTCGAGCTTCTCGGTGCCGATCGCGGTGATGCTGAGTGGTACGTCCTGCAGGTTCTCGGCGCGCTTTTGGGCGGTGACCACCACTTCCTCGAGGGCGCCGCTGGGTGCGTCGGCGGCGTACAGCCGCGGTATCGCCGCCATGATCGCGGCGGCAATCGGTGCGCGCCACAGCATGAGCGGTATCCGCCCCCGACCGGTACCGTGCGCTCTTTTCAGCTTGCGTGATCGGCTGCGCTGCATGAGATCTCCCCCTTGGTTGACGTGCTTCGTGATGCTCAGCCGTGCTAGTGGCTGTGGAAATCGGGTGTCGCCGGATACGCCTCGAGCACCGACCCGAGCGCCGCCTTGAGCGCGCCGAGCCACGGCTCGTAGTGACCCCACTGCTCCAGTCCCTCGCGGTAGATGGGCGTGCGCACCTGCTCGGAGCTGGCGGTACGCACCGCGCGCTCGTTCTCGTAGAAGCGCAGGCAGGCCGGCTCGAACGGCAGACGGCAGTACTCGAGCAGGCGGCGTACCTCGCCCTCGGTGTCTTCGATCATGCGTTCATAGAACACGCGGTGCACGCGACCCGGCAGCACCGCATCGAAGTGCGCCATCAGCTCGACGTAGGAGCGGTAGTAAGCGCCCAGCTCCGCGAGATCGTAGGTGAAGTTCTGACCGCGTGCGAAGTGCTGCTTGAACGCCGAGAAGCAGCAACCGAGCGGGTGGCGGCGGGCGTCGATGATGCGCGCGTTGGGCAGCATCAGGTGAATGAGACCCAGGTGCAGGAAGTTGTTTGGCAGCTTGTCGATGAAGAATGCGCAGCGCAGCCCGCTGACACGGCCGCGCTCGGCCACGGCATGGGCCATTGCCGGAATGTCGGGCAACTCCATGGTCCCTTCGACCTGCGAGTGGCTCGCCAGGATCTGCTCGATCAGCGTGGATCCGGCACGCGGCAGGCCGACGATGAAGATCGGGTCGGGGTCGGGTGCCCCCTGGCGGTCGCGCGCGGCAAAGAACTCGCGCGTGAACAGTGTGCGCGCGCGCGCCAAGTGCTCGCGCCCCTCGGCCGGATCGTAGTGAATCTGTGCGCGCCGCAGGCCATTACCCTGCCGGTAATGCTCGAATGAGGATCCGTAGTCCTGCTGATCCTCGAGACTCTTGCCCAGAGCGAAATGGAAGTGGTAGCGGTCTTCGGTCTTCAGGTCGGTCCGCGCCAGCTGCGTCTGCATCTGCCGCAGCTCCTCGGCCGTGAAGCGGAAGGTCTTGAGGTTGGCGAGACTCCACCACGCCTCCCCCAGGCCCGGATCCAGCTCGAGCGTACGTCGATAAGCGCGGATCCCCTCGCTCGATCGGCCCGCGGTCTTGAGCGCATGCCCGTAACTCAGCCAGATCTTCGCCTGGTTGGGGTAGCGCCGCAGGACCTCGGCGTAGATGTCAATCGAGCGCGCATATTCGCCGATGCCCGCCAGGACCGCGGCCTCGAGACTGCGGTAGTTGGGGTTAGCCGGCTCGGCGGCGCGCAGCTGCTCGACCTGCGGCAGGGCGGCGGCGGGCTTGCCCTGACGATAGAGCGCCACGGCGTAATTGTGGCGCGCACCAGCAAAGCCGGGGGCGAGCTCGAGGCAGCGCGCGAGCAGATTCTCGGCGTCGTGGTAACGGCCCAGGCGCGCGGCCACCTCGGCGAACATGCGGATGGCAGCGATGTCGGTCGGGTGCTCGTGCAGGTGCCGGCGCAGCAGCGCCTCGGCCTCGGGGATGCGGTTGTCGCACAGCGCGGCGGCCGCAGCCATCAGGCGCGGGTCACGCGTGGACACCTTGAGAAAGCGCGCACGCGCAGTCTCAGCCCCCGCATCGTCTCCCATCGCCGTCAGGTGATCGGCGAGGGCCCGCCACGCGTCGGGAAGATCCGGATTGAGCTCTACCGCCTTGCGGAGCTCCGTTACCGCATCCTCGCCCCGGCCGAGAGCGCCGAGGGTCAGACCGAGTTCGAAGTGCGCCGCAACCCAGCGGGGTTGAGCGGCGGCAAGCGGCGCGAGCACCGACAACGCCGCCGCCGGGTCGCCGCCGTTGCGACGCGCCATGCCGAGGAGCAGTGAAGCGTTGGGATGACCCGGAACGGCTTTCAGAATCTCGCCGGCCTGTTCCGCTGCCAGCCGCGGAACAGGCCGGCGAGATTCTGAAAGCCGTTCCGGGTCATCCCAACGCTTCACTGCTCCTCGGCA
>VAZR01000093.1 GCA_005888515.1 Alphaproteobacteria bacterium
AAGATGCGGCGTCTTTGCGCTTCCGCGGCCCGATGAACGCCGTGATGACGCCATGCATGGTGCGCAACTCCTGCTCGGTGCATTGGGCGCGCTGAAACAAATTGCGCAGATTGCGGGTCATGCTGGGGCGCTTGTCCGGGTGGCGCAAGAAGCCGCTCTCCACGAGGGCCTCCTCGAAGTGATCGAAAAACCGCAGCAGCTCCGCCTTGTTCGCCGGCCGGCTGTGGCCGGTATGCATGATTTCGGCCTGTGGTTCGGTACGGGCGATAAACCATTCGTAGCCGATGATCAGCACCGCCTGCGCCAGGTTCAGCGATGAGAAGGCGGGATTGAGCGGCACCATCAACACCGTGTCGGCAAGCGCGATATCATCGTTGACGAGGCCGGTTCGCTCCGGCCCGAACAGGATGCCGCAAGCCTCGCCGGCGCCAAGAAAGCCGCGCATCTCCTCGGCGGCACGGCGCGGCGTCAGCTCGCGCTTGACCATGTAGCGGTCGCGCGCGGTCGCCGCATAGACATGCTTCAAATCGGCGATCGCCGCCGGCACGTCGGGATAGAGGCGCGCCTTGTCGAGCACCCGGTCGGCGCCGCTCGCCGCGTTTACCGCCTTGTCCGACGGCCAACCGTCGCGCGGCCGCACGAGGCGCAGATCGTCGAGCCCGCAATTCAGCATCGCCCGCGCCGCCGTGCCGATATTTTCGCCGAGCTGCGGCTCGACCAGGATGATCGCCGGCCCGCCGGTCAGGCCATCGCGGCTGCGATCGGTGCCGGCCACCGCTACTCCCGGCGCCAGGTGGTTGTGCCGTCGGGCTTGTCCTCGAGGACGATGCCGTCGGCGAGAAGCTCGGCGCGGATTCGATCGGCATCGGCGAAGCGGCGCTCCCGCCGAGCTTGCGCCCGCTCGACGATGCGCGTCTCGATTTCGGTTGCTTCGGCGTCCGAGACGCCGCGCAGCCAGGCGGCGGCATCGCCTTCGAGGATGCCCATCAACGCGCCGGCTGAACGCAACTGCCCCTGCAACCGACCACGTTCCGCAGCATCCGCGGCGCGATTGATGGCGCCGGCGAGCTCGTGCATCTGGCTGATCGCGAGCGGCGCGTTCAAATCGTCTTCGAGCGCGTCGCGCACGGCGCCCGGCACCGATGGCTCGCCAGACCGGTCGGCCGGCAGGTCCAAGGCGCGGTAGAACCGGTCGAGAGTTGCGCGCGCTTGGCCCCATTTCTGCTCGGTCCAATCGAGCGGGTCGCGGTAATGCGTCGAGAGCAGCGCCAGCCGGATTGCCTCACCCGGAGCTTTCTCGAGGACCTCCCGAACCGTCGTGATATTGCCGAGCGATTTCGACATTTTGACGCCGTCGACCGTCAGCATCTCGTTGTGCATCCAGATCCGTGCGAACGGGTGGCCCGAATGCGCGCTCTCGCTCTGTGCGATCTCGTTTTCGTGGTGCGGGAAGATCAAATCGAGCCCGCCGCCATGAATGTCGAAGGTCTCGCCGAGTTCGGTTTCGCTCATCGCCGAGCATTCGATATGCCAGCCCGGCCGGCCGCGCCCCCAGGGGCTGTCCCAACCGGGCTGGTCCGGAGTCGAGGGCTTCCACAGCACGAAATCGCCGGGGTCGCGCTTATACGGCGCGACCTCGACACGGGCGCCGGCGATCATCTCATCGCGGCTGCGCCGCGCCAGCTTGCCGTAGGACGGCCACGACGCGACCGCGAACAGCGCGTGTCCCTCGGCGGCATAGGCATGCCCGGCCGCGATCAGCCGCTCGATCAACGCGATCATCTGCGGGATGTAAGCGGTCGCGCGCGGCTCGATATCCGGCGGCAATGCGCCGAGCGCCGCCATGTCGGCATGGAATTCGGCGGTGGTCCGCGCGGTCAAGGCATCGATCGGCTCGCCGCTGTCGCGCGCGGCGGCAATGATCTTGTCCTCAACATCGGTGATGTTGCGCACATAGCGGACGTGCCCGGCGCCGTAGGCATGCCGCAGCACCCGATAGAGCAGGTCGAAGGCAATGACGGCCCGGCCATTGCCGATATGCGCCAAATCGTAGACCGTCGGGCCGCAGACATACATCCTGACCCGCCCCGGATCGAGCGGCTCGAATGTCTCCTTGCGGCGGGTCAGCGAATTGTACAGAACGAGCGGCATCGGGCGGTGAGTCTCGCGTGCAGCATCACGCGATCATAGATTGCCCCGGCAGGGCTGACGACAAGGCGCGCCGTCGAAAGAGCATCGGCCGGATGCGCCTGGCCAGGTTGCAATGCGGCCAAGTTAGCCATATTATCTAGCCAGATCGTAAACTTGGATAACGGAAGCGGCATGCAGGTCAATATCCTCGAAGCCAAGAACCGCTTGTCGCAACTGATCAAATCGGTGCAGGCCGGTGAAGAGGTTGTCATCGCCAATCGCGGCGAGCCTGTAGCGCGTCTCGTACCGGCCCACGGCGTTTCGAAAAAAGGACACGTCGGCAGCGGACAGGCCATTCTCGGTTGGATCAGGAGCCATCCCCTTCCTGCGTACGCGCGGCGATCGGCAGAGGAAATCGATGCTTCGATCCAGGAACAGCGAGAGTCCTGGGAGTGATCTATCTCGACGCCTGCTTGCTAATTTATCTTATCGAAGCACATCCCCGGTGGGGGAAAGCGGTTGCCGCGGCGATAGAAGAGGCCGACACGCGCTTCGGCATCTCGCCTCTGGTCAAGTGCGAGTGCCTTGTGGGCGCAATAAAGCGCGGCGACCCTGTTTTACAGCGGGCTTATACGGAGCTTTTCGATCATTTCGTGTCCTTAACGATGCCTGAACCGGTGTACCTCCAAGCGGCGGAATTACGCGCCCGCTTTGGTCTGAAGACTCCCGATGCATTGCACCTCGCCTGTGCTCAACACCATCGCTGCGACGCCTTGTGGACCAATGACGGTCGTCTGACCGAGGCATCGCATGGTTTGGCGAAGAACGCACTGCGATGATATGTGGCGGGCGATGATATGCGGCGGGCGCTCGCGCTCGTGAGCGCCGGCTATGGGGGTTGTCCTGACTGCTTCGCGTGACGGCGGCGGAACGCTGATGCTGCTCGGCTCGCGCCGCTTCGGCCCGCTGTTCGCGACGCAATTCCTCTCGGCCTTCAACGACAACGCTCTGAAAAACGCGCTGGTGCTGATGGTCGCCTATCGGGCCGAAAGCGCGGACGCACTCTCCGCCGGGCTGTTGATCCCGTTGGCCGGCGGGCTCTTCATCCTGCCGTTCTTTCTGTGCTCGGCGAGCGCCGGCGCACTGGCTGACGCCAGTGACAAGGCATGGCTCGTCCGCATCATCAAGCTGATCGAGATCGCGGTGATGCTGGTCGCGGCGGCCGGGGTCATCGCCGGCAGCACCGCGCTGTTGCTCGCGCTGCTGTTCGCGATGGGGGTCGAGGCAGCATTCTTCGGCCCGATCAAATACGCGATCTTGCCCGACCTCCTGGCCCCCGATGAGCTGCTGCTCGGCAATGCGCTG
>VAZR01000008.1 GCA_005888515.1 Alphaproteobacteria bacterium
CGGGACATCCCCAGAACGGAAAGGCGCGGTTCGATACGCGGCGATTGAATTCGGCCGCCACGGTGAAGCGATCGTTCCGGTTGTTCTCCGCGTCGGTCACGCGCGACGCGATCTCGTCCCAGACCGCGCGCCAGGCCGGCGCGCCGTTAAGCCCGAGCCGCTGCGCAAAGCCGGCGGGGTAACCGAACGGAAAATCGAAGCCTAGCAGCACGCGCTCGCGACGCGCGGCTGCGTCGGTCAACAGATTGCCGAGCACATTCTTGGCGGCATAGCGGGTCGCGGGATTTTCGACGAGGCATTCCCTGCCGCGGCGATCGACGGCGCAGATCCAGATGCTGTCGCGGCCGGTCTTGGGCTGATTGGCCGCGCTCCAATCGACGATGACAAAAGTGTCGAACATGCCGTCTCAGCGATGCTCGCGCCGATGAGAATGGTCGTGGTCATGATGATGATCGTTGTGCCGGTGATCGCCGCCGCGCACATGATGATGGTGCGCCTGCTGCGTCAAACCGACCTCGTCTTCGTAGCCGACGATCTGCGTGCGGTATTTGCAGAGCTGGCAGTTCATGTTCGCGGCGGAATTGCCTTCGAGCTCGGCAACACGCTCGGCAAAGGTGTCGATGACGAGCGGGTGGTCGCGCAAATAGGGCGCCTTGACGAACTCGATTTCGGGAAAGCGCATCGCGACCTCATCGGTCTGCGCATAGATGCGCTTGACCAGCACGCCGGTGAACAGGAAATACGGAAAGACGACGATGCGGCCGAAGCCGAGCCGCGCGGCCCGGCCGAGCGCCGCGTCGACACGCGGGTGCGCGACACCGCTATACGCCGTCTCGCCCCAGCCGAACCCCATCCCCTCCCACAGCATGCGCGTGATCTTGCTGATGTTCGAATTCGCGTCCGGGTCGTTGGTGCCACGCCCGACGACAACGAGAAGCGCGTCTTCACGCTGATGCGGGACAGCCACTGCGATACGGTCGGCAGCCGCGGCAAGCAATTTCGCGTCGATCGCGAGATCGCGGCCGAGCTGGACCTCGATGCCCGGATTGGCGGCCATAAAGCTGTTCATCTCCCAGGGCAGGTCGTTCTTGACGTGGCTCGCCGCGAACAGCATCCCCGGTATCGCGAGGATCCGCCGCGCGCCCCCGGCCGCGAGACCGCCGAGCCCCTGCTGGATCGTCGGGCGCGCGAATTCGAGATAGCCGGTCGCGAAATCCCGCGCTTCGAGGCGCCGACGCAACGCCGCGGCGGCGATTTCGAACTCGCCGATCGCGTCGGGATCGCGGCTGCCATGGCCGCACAGCAAGACCGCGGTGTCGCTCATTCCCCTGCCCTTCGGCGGTTGCTCGCGGCGGCGGCATAACCCAGATTGCCGGGCCGATGATATCGCTGAGCGACCATGATGTGCTGCTCCTGCTGCTGTTCGGTCTGGCGATCGACGCGCTGTTCGGCGATCTGCCGGCGGTTTTCGCCTATATCCCGCATCCGGTCGTGCTGGCCGGCCGCGCGATCGGGTTTTTCGATCGCAAGCTCAACCGCGCGAGCCGCAGCGACCGAAGCCGACGCGAGCGCGGCATCGTCACAGTCATTGTGCTGGTGTGCGTGGCGGCGATGACCGGCGCCGGGATCGAGTGGCTGTGCCGCGGCAGCCTGATCGGCGCCGCGGTCGAGGCGCTCGTCATCGGCATCCTTGTGGCGCAGCGCGGTCTTTACGAGCATGTCGCGGTGGTCGCCATCGCGCTCGAACAGGGCGGGTTGGCGGCCGGGCGCGAAGCGGTTCGGCATATCGTCGGGCGCGACCCGACGCGACTCGACGAGCATGGCGTCGCACGTGCCGCGATCGAGAGCCTCGCCGAGAATTTCAGCGACGGCGTTGTCGCTCCGGTGTTCTGGTATGTGCTGTTCGGGTTGCCCGGCCTTCTCGCATACAAGATGGCGAACACGCTCGACAGCATGATCGGGCATCGCACGGCGCGCTATCGCGCCTTCGGCTGGGCGGCGGCGCGCTTCGACGATCTGCTGAACTGGGTGCCGGCGCGGCTCAGCGGATTGTTGCTCGTCGCCGCGGCAGCGTTTGCCGGCGGCGGCAATGCCGGCCGCGCCCTCGCGACGATATTGCGCGATGCGAAGAAGCACCATTCGCCGAATGCCGGCTGGCCGGAGGCGGCGATGGCCGGCGCGCTCGGCCTGGCGCTCGCGGGGCCGCGTGATTATGCCGAGGAACGCGTCGAGGGTCCGTGGATTGGTGCCGGCACGCCATTGGCGCGGGCTGCCGATATCGTGCGCGCCCTGCGTCTCTATGCCCTCGCCTGCCTGCTCTTGGCCGGCATAATTCTCGGCATGTGGCTCGCGATGCATGTCACGCGGCCCGGGTGAGGCGCGGCGGCCGCGCCGCGGCAAGCAATGCCGGAACATCGAGGTGCCGCTCCAGGTGATCGGCGAGCCGGGCCAGCACATTTTCGATCATCGGCTCGTATTCGATGACGCCGGCAGCCGTACCGAAGCGCGCGAGAAAGGCGCGGCGGAATGGATCGCTTGCGAACAGCCCGTGCAGATAGCACCCCATGACCCGGCCGTCGGCGCTGACCGCGCCATCGGGATGGCCGTGGAGATCGAGCATCGGTCGCTTCAAGCCGGGCCCGCTCGTCACCCCAAGATGCATCTCGTATCCACGGACGGGCATACCGGTCACATCATCGCAGCCTGTCACTTGTGCGAGGCGCTTGTCGCCGCCGAGTACGGTCTCGATGTCGAGCAGCCCGAGCCCAGGCATTTCCGCGGGCGGTCCTTCGCAGCCATCCGGATCGGCGATCCGGCGGCCCAGCATCTGATAACCGCCGCAGAGGCCGAGGATGTGCCCGCCCTGGCGATGATGCGCGAGCAGATCGATGTCCCAGCCGTGTTCGCGCATGAAGGCGAGATCGGCCAAGGTTGCTTTCGACCCGGGAAGGATTACGAGCGCCACGTCGCGCGGCAGCGGCTGCCCCGGGCGCACGAGCACGAGGTCGACCGCAGGCTCGGCGCGCAGCGGGTCGAGATCATCGAAATTGGCGATGCGTGGCAAGAGCGGCATCGCGATCTTCACGCGATGCCCCTCGCCCGTCCTCCGCTGCACGCCGGACTC
>VAZR01000017.1 GCA_005888515.1 Alphaproteobacteria bacterium
AAGGTCTTCCCTTTGTCTACCTCGGCTACTGGATCGCCGAGAGCCCGAAGATGGCCTACAAGGCGCGTTTCCCCGCGTTGGAGCGCCTCACCGACCAAGCCTGGGCGCCCTTCGCTCCGAAGTAACCTTAACCACGAAGACTCGACGTCTATGACCATCGGCGTCCTGTCATCGAGCCTGTTCGGCGACATGTTCGGCACCGTCGCGATGCGCGCGGCGTTCGGCGAACTCGCCTTTGTTGCCCGCTGCACCGAAGTCGAGGCGGCGCTGGCGCGCGCCCAGGCGCGGGCGGGGATCGTCCCGCCGGAAGCAGCGGCGGCGATCTCCAAGGCCGCCGCGATAATCATCGAACAGCCCGAGTCCCTCGATCTGGCGCGACTCAAGCGCGAGACCGAGACGGTCGGCTATCCGATCCTGCCGCTGGTGCGCCAGCTCGCCGATCGTGCCGGCGAGGCTGGGCGCTGGGTGCATTGGGGCGCCACGACTCAGGACATCATGGACACGGCCGCGGTATTGCAGATCCGCGCCGGGCTGGAGCTGATCGAGGCCGATCTGACCGCGTTGCGCGGCCATCTCGCCGGGCTGGCGCGGCGCTGGCGTGACGTGCCGATGGCCGGCCGCACCCATCTACAGCACGCCTTGCCGATCACCTTCGGCTTTAAGGCAGCGGTGTGGCTGTCGGCCTGCGACCGCCATGCCGCTCGCCTCGCTGAACTGCGCCCGCGCGTCCTGCAGGTGCAATTCGGCGGCGCCGCCGGCACCCTCGCCTCGCTCGGCCCAGGCGCGGAGAGCCTCGCCTCACGTGCCGAGTTGGCGCGCGAGTTGGGCCTCACCGAGCCGGCAATCACCTGGCATGTCGCGCGCGACGGCATCGCCGAGACGGTGCAGTTCTTGGCACTGCTCGGCGGCAGCCTCGGCAAGATGGCGTATGATGTGATGCTGATGGCGGCGACCGAATTCGCCGAGGCCGCCGAGCCGTTCGTCGCGGGACGCGGCTCATCCTCGACGATGCCGCAGAAGCGCAACCCGATCTCCTGCGAGCTGATCATCGCCGCCGCCAAGGCGTTACGCCAGCATGCCGGGCTGATCCTCGATGCCTTGGTCAGCGATTTCGAACGCGCCACTGGCCCCTGGCACGCCGAGTGGATCGCCTTGCCCGAAAGCTTTGGTTACGCCGCCGGCGCGCTGTATCAGGCCGCCTTCATGATGGGCGGCTTGATTGTCGACCCGCAGCGCATGGCCAAGAACCTCGACATGACGCACGGCCTGATCGTCGCCGAGGCGGTGATGATGGGCCTGGCGCCCCATACCGGCCGGAATGAGGCGCACGATCTGGTCTATGATGCCTGCCGGGCGGCGATCGAAAATGACCGGCCCCTTTATGATGTGCTGCTCGAAACGCCGGCTGTCGTAGGCCCGCTCGGCCCCGCGGCGCTGAAGGCGCTGACCGATCCGGCCAACTATCTCGGCGCCGCCCAGGCGATGGTCGACCGCGTCCTCGACGGGCGCGGCATTACGTAAGCCTTCGAATAGGAGGCGGGCATGCCAACGCGTGATATCGCCGTGGCGCGCACGGTGGCGGCGTTGCGCGAAGCGGTCGCTGCCTGGCGGGGGCGGCAGGAACGAGTCGGGCTGGTCCCGACAATGGGCGCGCTGCATCGCGGCCACCTGGCGCTCGTCGAGGCTGCCCACCGGCAATGTCAGCGAGTTGTTGCCTCGCTGTTCGTCAACCCGAAGCAGTTCGGACCGCGCGAGGATTTCACCGCCTATCCTCGCGACGAGGCCGCCGATCTCGCCAAGTTCCGCCAGGGCGGTGTCGATCTGGTCTTTGCGCCGACGGTCGCGGAAATGTACCCCGGCGGCTTCGCTACCACGGTCCAGGTCGGCGGGATCGGCGATGCGTTGGAGGGCGCGCACCGCCCCGGTCATTTCGACGGCGTCGCGACTGTCGTCTCGAAGCTGTTGCTGCAATGCCTGCCCGATGCCGCCTATTTCGGCGAAAAGGATTATCAGCAGCTGCTGGTGGTGCGCCGGATGGCGCGCGATCTCGACATCCCGGTGCGGATAGAGGGAGTTCCGACCGTGCGCGAGCCGGACGGACTCGCCCTCTCCTCGCGCAATGTTTACCTGTCGCCCGAAGAACGCCAGGTCGCGCCATCTCTGTATCGGGTGCTGAACGACACCGCCGCCGCGATCGGCGCGGCGCCGGCCAGCATCGCAACGAACCTCGACAAAGGTCTTGCCGCGCTACGGCAGGCCGGTTTTGTGCCGGATTATCTCGAACTGCGCGACGCCGCCGATTTGTCGCCGATGAGCGCACTCGACCATCCGGCTCGGCTGCTCACCGCCGCCCTCCTCGGTCGCACTCGCCTGATCGACAACATCCCGGTCATGCCGCGATAGCGGCTACGGGCAGATATAGCCGCTGCCGCTCGGATTCTTGAAACAGCCGACCGATTCCGGCAGCACGTGCTTGGGAATCCACAGCACGATTTCCGGGAAGAAGATGCAGACGAACGCGGCCACCAGCAGAAACATGATGATGGTCGGATCGGTGCCGGCGTAACCGGTGATCCAGCCGGAGACCAGATCGGGTCCGCGCAGATAGGCCAGCATCCAGCCGAAGGCCGAGGCGGCCGCCACGGTGATCAGCGGGATCGAGTAGAGGAGCCCTGCCTTCGCGAAATCGAGCGGCAATTCGCAGATGTGGCGCCAATTGAGCACCGGGATCGCCACCACGAGGATGTACACCACCGCGACGAGGCCGGCCTCGGTAGGAGTGAACCATCCGGTCAGGATGCCGCCCATGATGATGACCGGAATCACCAGCGGGATCACAGCGTCCCAGGCTGCGCCAGCGAATTCAAACAGCGAGGCGCGCGGCTTCTTGAAGCCGACCGGGCCGAAGAAATAGCTGTAGATCATCAAGCCGATGCCGACCAGCACGCCCGGCACCACGCCGCCCAAAAACAGCCCGCCGATCGACACATTGCCGGTGGCGCCATAGACCACCGCCATGATGCTCGGCGGGATCAAATTCGCCATCGTCGAGGCCGAGGCGATCAACGCCGCGGTGAAGCCGGGATCGTAGCCTTCCCTCGCCATCGCCGGCGCCAAGGTGCGCGACAGCACGGCGACATCGGCCGAGGAGGAGCCGGATATGCCCGAGAAAAACATGCTGAACAGCGTCACCACCTGCGCGAGGCCGCCGCGGACATGCCCGATCATCGTCAGCGAAAGATTAATCATCCGCCCGACCACGTTGGCGGAGGTCATCAGCTCGCCGACCAGCAGGAAGAACGGCACCGCCAGCAAGGCCTCGGAATCGATGCCATTGAAGAGCTGGCCGATGATCGAGGGCAGGCTGATCGGCGTCAGCATCGTAGCGAGCAGTACGCCCGCGGTCAGGCTGAACGCCACCGGCACCCCGATATAGCCGAGCCCCAAGAACAGCGCGGCCATCAAGATGAGGATCCAGCCTTGGCTCATGCCCCCTTTTTCCTCGGCGGCGCGCCGCTCACAGGACGCGGATCTCCTCATGCGCGGGCTCGGCAGATTCGAAGCCGTGCCGCCAGCCATTGACGAGCTGCTCAATCGTGAACAGCGCGATCAGCGCGCCGGAAATCGGGATCGCCGCATAGAGCGAGGCGATCGGTGTCATCGACGGCATGCGGTAGCTGCCAAAGCCCTGAAGGAAATTGATGTAGCCGAACCAGACCATGCACAGCGCAACCGCGAGCACCACCAGGCGATTGAAGCTCTCGACCGTGAGACGGAGCAGTCCGGTCATCGTTTCGGTGATCGCCGACAGGTAGAGGTGATCATTGCGCCGCGTCGCCGCGGCGGCGCCGATAAAGGTACCGTAGACGAAAAACGTGCTGGTGACCTCCTGGAGCCATAGCCAAGGCGCGCCGAGCGTGCGCGTCAGCACGTCGAAAAAAACCGAGGCGCTGAAACCCGCGAGACAGATGCCGCACAGGACCATCGTCACGGCCTCAAGGATATCGAGCGCACGCCATTTGAGATGGCGTTGAACCTCCAGAACGAGGCCGCTCGGCCTTCTCATTCAGCGCGCCCGTCATCGTGAGGATGATCGCGGCCCCTCACCCCGGCCCTCTCCCCGCACGCGGGGAGAGGCAGAGCTATGTCGCTCACTGAGACCATGGTTCGACAATTCGCGCGCTGATGGAGCTGAGTTCCCTCTCCCCGTATACGGGGAGAGGGACAGCGTGAGGGGCGGCCACAGGTTTTGCTGCTAACGGCAATGGCCTGACAGCAACCGCCGCTATTTCACCTCGCGCACCAGCTTGAGCAGCTCGACGGCGTGCGGTCCGAGCGCCGCGGCGGTCTTGTCCTGGATCGGCTCGGCGGCCTTAAGAAAGCCGGACTTGTCGACATCCTTGACGAACTTGACGCCCATCTTTTCGAGCTTGGCCGCCGACTCGTGCTCGAGCTCGATCGCTTTGGTCGGCTCCAGCTTGTTGACCTCGTCGGCCGCCGCCTGCACCCATTTCTTCTCGTCATCGCTGAAGCTGTTCCAGGCCTTGTCGCTCACCCAGATGCAGTTGTCGTTCGCCTCGTGCTCGGACATGGACATGACCGGCGCCACCTCGTAGTGCTTGTTCGAGAGATAGACGTTGACGCCGTTCTCGGCGACATCGACGACGCCGGTCTGCAGTGATGTGTAGACCTCGCCAAAGGGCATGTGGACAACCTGGGCGCCATAGGCGCTGAACAGCGTGTCCTCGGTCGGCGTCGCCTGCACGCGGACTTTGAGACCCTTGAGGTCGGCCAGGTTGTGGATCTCCTTCTTGCTGTAGAAGTCGCGCAAGCCCAGCGTGATCAGCGTCAATGTCTGCGCGCCCTGAACCGTGTCCTTGATCATCTTGCGGAACGAAGCGACAACCTTTGGATCGCCGATCGCCTTCTTCAGGTGATCCTCGCCCTTGAAGATGAAATGGATTGAGAGCACGCCGGCTTCGGGCGACGCCGTCGCGGCATTCGCGGTCGAGGAGAGCGCGAAATCGACATCACCGGTACGCAGCTTTTGCAGCACCTGCGGCTCCTGGCCGAGTTGCGCGCCGGGGAACTGGTCGATGATCATTTCGCCTTTGCTCAATTCCTTCAGCTTGGCGCCGAAGACATCGGCGGCATAGCCGTAGGCAGTCGTATGCGGCTGATCATAGGCGAAGCTGAAATGGCGCTCGGCCGCCTCGGCCGTCATCGCGGTCGCAAGGAACGGCAGAAGAGCGGTGAATACGGTTCTGGCGCGCATCGGTCCCCCTTCGGGTTTTCCCCTACCCGTCGGACCATCCTGCGGCTCCCCGCCGCAACGTCAAGCGACTTTCGAGGCCGCGGCAAAAGCAATACGATCAGCGGCGAGCGGGCCGTCCGGGGCAACCCGGCGGCCTGACAGGATCAGAGGAGAGAGCCGATGGGCAGCACGTCGCGGCGCGATTTTCTAAAGATAGCGGTGGCGAGCGCCGCCGGCGCAGCCCTGGCGCCCAGCGCTGGACGCGCCGCAGACAAGACGGTGACCGTGCTGCACGAAAGCTCGTTCATCAAAACCTACGACGAATACATGCAGAAGACTCTGGCGCCCGCCTATGAGAAGGAAGCCGGGGTCAAAATCGCCTACGAGCTAACCAGTGTCGGCAGCCTGCCGACCCGCGCCAGCACTGTCGCCGAGACCGGCTCGGGGGCGGACATCACGATGAACATCACGCTGATGCCGTTCCTGTTCGCCGATAAATATCTCGACGTCACCGATATCGCCGAGGAGGCCGGAAAGGCGCAGGGCGGCTGGTATCCTGCAGGCAAGGAGTCGGTCTTCGTCGACGGCAAATGGAAGGGCGTTCCGTTCAGCAATATCGGCCAGCTGATGAACTGGCGGACCGACTATTTCAAGGAGGTCGGGGTCACGAAATTCCCCGACACCTGGGAAGAGCTCTACGAGGTCGGCAAGAAACTGAAAGCGAAGGACCATCCCTTCGGCTTCGAGCTCGGACACGGCTTCGGCGACAACCACGGCTGGATTTATCCGCTGCTGTGGTCCTACGGTGGGGCCGAGGTGCAGCCGGACGGGAAAACCGTCTCCATCGATTCCGACGAGACCGCCAAGGCGGTCGATTTCGCCCGTAAATTCTTCAAGGATTGCGTGCTCGAGGATTGTCTCGGCTGGACCGATGTCAGCAATAACAAGGCCTGGATGGCCGACCAGATCTCGTGCACCAACAATGCCGAGAGCATACTTTGGTTCGCCAAGCGCGATTTCCCGGAAATCGGCAAGGTCACCGACCAGGCGCAGAACCCGCAAGGTCCGAAAGGCCGCTTCCACCTTCTGAACGCGGTCAGCCATTCGATTTTCGCCTTCTCGCCGGTGAAGGAAGAAGCCCGAGCGTTCCTGCGCTGGCTGACCGCCGAAAAGCACCTGGGCGGCTGGTACGCGTCGGCCGACAGTTATTACCAGCCGCTGCTGCACTCCTACGACAACGCACCGATGTGGGATGTCGAGCCGCGCAACAAGCCCTACCGCGACGCGCTGGCCAACGCCCACCTGCCGGGCTGGCCGGCGCCGGCATCGCGGCAATTGGCCGAAAGCGTCGCCAAATACGTCGTCGTCGACATGTTTGCCAAGGCTTGCGCCGGCAGCTCGACCAAAGAGGTTATAAAAACCGCCGAGGCGCAGCTGAGGGAAATCTACAAATCGGCGTGAACTGAATGTCGATCCGCAGCGAGTCGCTGATCGGGGTAGCGCGCCGGCCGCGGCGGGCTTTTTCGCTCGCCCAGTGGCTCGACCGCGAGCCGGTGTTCAGCTGGCTGATGATGGTGCTGCCGATCCTGTTCCTGGCGGCGTTCGTCGGCTACCCGTTCTTCTACGGGATCCTGCTGAGCCTCCAAGACCGGCCGGTTGCGCAGCCCGGCACCTTTGTCGGGCTCAAGAACTTCATCGCCGATTTTCACGACCCGGTCTTCTGGCGCGTCGCAATCAACACCTTTGTCTATACCGGTGTGGCGACGCTGTTGAAGATGGTCGGCGGGCTCGGCCTCGCTCTGGCAATGAACCAGCATTTCCGCATGAAAAACCTGGTACGGGCGCTGCTGCTGTTGCCGTTTATCGTGCCGACTGTGCTGAGCACCGTCGCCTGGTTGTAGATGCTCAACCCCGCCTTTAGCGTCGTCAACCGGCTGCTGATCGAGCTCGGGGTACCGCGGCCCGGCCCGTCCTGGCTCGGCAACCCGGTGTTCGCGATGTTCTCGATCATCATGATCAACACCTGGCGCGGCCTGCCCTTCTACGGCATCACCTTGCTCGCGGGTTTGCAGACCGTACCGCCGGAGCTTTACGAGGCAGCGACGATCGATGGCGCCGGTGGCTGGCAGCGCTTTCGCTATGTCACGTTGCCATTGCTGCAGCCGATCATCCTGATCGTCACCTTGTTTTCGGTGATCTTCACCTTCGCCGACTTCCAGCTGGTCTACGTGCTGACGCATGGCGGGCCGCAGAATGCGACGCATCTGTTCGCCACCTACGCCTTCGATATCGGCATGGGCGGCGGCCAACTCGGCCTCGGCGCGTCGATCGCGCTGACGATGCTGCCCGCCCTGGCGCTGCTGATTCTGGCGCTAACCCTCTACATGCGGAGGCAGTGATGGTCACCGGGCACGGGCGCGTCGAACGGGCGGTCCGGGTGTGGCTGCCGGTCGGCTTTTTTCTGCTGGTCGCGCTGTTTCCGTTCTATTGGATGGCGATCACCTCGCTGAAGCCGAACGCCGAGCTCTACAACAAGAACTTGATGCCGCTGCTGATCCGCAATCCGACATTGAAGCATTATGTCGATCTGCTGACCGAGACGAGCTTTCTGTTGTGGACGTGGAACACGATGCTGGTCGCAGTCATTTCGACTGCGATCTCGCTGGTGCTCGGGACGATGCTCGCCTACCCGCTGGCACGCATGCGCTTCGCCGGCGCCGGGCTGATCGGGATGGCCGTGGCCGCGATCTATCTGGTACCGCAGCCGTTGCTGTTTCTGCCGTTGGCCGACGTGATCAACCGCCTCGATCTCGGCAACACGCTGACCGCGGTGATCCTGACCTACCCGACAATGCTGGTGCCGTTCTGCGCTTGGCTGCTGATCGGCTATTTCAAAACCGTGCCGAAGGAGCTCGAAGAAGCGGCGCGGATCGACGGCGCCAGCCGGTTGCAGACGATGCGCCGGATCTTCCTGCCGTTATGCGTCCCGGGATTCATCTCGGCCGGTATCTTTGCCTTCACGCTGTCGCAGAACGAGTTTCTCTATGCGCTGATCTTCCTGACCAAAAGCTCGGTGCGCACGGTGCCGGTCGGGGTCATCGCCGAACTGATCCGCGGCGATGTGTTCTATTGGGGTCAGCTGATGGCCGGAGCCCTGCTTGGTTCGATCCCGGTCGCGCTGATCTATTCCTTTTTTGTCGAGCATTACGTCGCCGGGCTCACCTCGGGCTCGGTCAAGGCATAGCCTGTCCGACCTATGACCCGGCAACCTTTTCGCATCGCGGTGATCGGCGGCGGCATCGGCGGGCTGACCGCCGGGCTATCATTGCGCCAAGCCGGGTTCGAAGTCGATGTCTACGAGCAGGCACCGGTGCTGACCCATATCGGCGGCGGCATCAATATGGGCCCGAACGCGGCGCGCATTCTGTTGCGGCTTGGTCTCAGCGAGGGGCTGTTACGCGAAGGCGTGCGCCCGCGCAGCACCCATCAGCGGCGCTGGGATGACGGCCGCACCTTGCAGCGCGCGCCGCTCAATCCGCAATGCGAACAGCTTTACGGCGCGCCGCACATCACGATCCATCGCGCCGATCTGCTGGCGGTGATTTCCTCCGGATTTCCGGCTGAGCGCATTCACCTCGGGCATCGCCTCATCGGCCTTGCCGATCGCGGCGATCATGTCGAAGCGTGGTTCGACAACGGCGCCCGTATCACGCCCGACATTCTGGTCGGAGCGGATGGCATCCACTCGGCTGTGAGGGGCATCTTGTTCGGCGAGGAGGCGCCGCGATTTGCCGGCTGTGTCGCCTATCGCGGGCTGGTGCCGGTCGAGCGCATCGCCGATCTCGGGCTTGAGCTCGGCAGCCAGTCCTGGGTCGGGCCCGGCGCGCATCTCGTGCACTACTTCGTGTCGCGCGGGCAGCTGTTGAATTTCGTCGGCTGGACCGAGCACGACGAGTGGAACCGCGAGGACTGGACCGACCGCGCCACCGTAGGGCGCGCCCTCGCCGCGTTCGAGGGCTGGCACCCGCAAGTGCGCCGGATCATCGGCGCGGCCGATGAATGCTTCATCTGGGCATTGTTCGATCGCGATCCGCTGCCGCGCTGGTCGGTCGGACGGGTAACATTGCTCGGCGATGCCTGCCACCCGATGTACCCGTTCATGGGCCAGGGCGCGGCGCAGGCGATCGAGGACGGCGCCGCTTTAGCCGCTTGTCTCGCGGCCGAGACTGACGACCGGGCCGGAGCGCTGGGCCGCTACGAACGGTTGCGGCTCCCCCGCGTCACGCGGCTGCAAGAGCTGTCGCGCGCCAACAAGCTGCGCTTTCACATGCGCGACGGCCCGGGGCAAGTGGCGCGCGATGCCGAATGGGCCCGCGCCGCCGACCGTTCGCCCGATGCGCTGCGGTGGCTTTATGAGCACGACCCCGCCGCGCTCGACCTGGTACGGGTATAGCAATGACAGACTAGGGCGCGCGCACTCTTAAGCCGCCGATCCTCCTCGCCGCGTTTGCGAGCTGCCGATCAAAGCTGACGAACGTCTCACAACCTTCGGCTTTTGCCAGATGCAGCGCGTCGGCAAAGTCCATGCCGCCGGCCAGCCAGTCCAATGCTTGGACTGCGAGCGCCGGATCTTCGAGAGTCACGGCGGGCAGGCCGGCAAGGGAACGCAACGCATCTACGATGCGCTCGCGACTGTACTGATAAGCCCGCCGCAGCACCCACTCGCATTCAAGGAGGACGGTTGTACAGACGAATACGTCCTCATTGCGGATCAACGCACTCGCCCGCGCGAACTGCCTCGCGTCGTCGCGCGTCAGATAGCGGATCACGACATTAGTATCGACCGCGAGCATGACGCCGCTTGATCTCCTCGGTTATCGCGGCGTCCATCTCGTCAAGCGTTTTCGGCGGGCCCTTATAGGCCAGCATTCCGGCGACATTTTCAGGCCGCGTGGGCGCAAAGAGCGGCGCAGGCTTGAGCAGCACGCCGTCGGGCGTATCCTCTACAAGGAGGCGAGTGCCAGGCCCCCAACGCCGCCGCTGGCGGACCGCTTTCGGCAGTATGACCTGTCCCTTCGTCGACACGGTCGTGGTCGGTGCTTCCGGTTTTGCCATTTGCGCCACTTGCACCATCCTGCGTAAGACGGTGGTAAGATAAGGCGTCGTTTCCTACCCACAAGTGGTGAGACAAAAAGAAGAGCGCACCGCGACAAAGCCGCGATGCGCTCTGAGACCCGGCTACTTGCGCAGTGGTGTAGAAAATTCACTCCGGCTTGCGGCAGTAGGCCGCGAGCTTGTTGCCGTCGAGGTCGCGGACATAACCGGCATAGGCATTGGGCCAAAAGCCGCGCGGCCCGACGGCGCCTTCATCCTTGCCGCCGGCGGCAAGCGCGGCCTTGTGGAAGGCGGCAACCGCAGCGCGGCTCGGCGCCTCGAAGCTGACCGTGCCGCCATTGGCCGGGCATGCCGGCTTCCCGTCCGCCGGCGTCAGCACCATGAATTCTTCGGCCGACTGGCCCCAACACGAGCCCCTGTCGCCCAGATCTTTGGTGCGCTTGTAGCCGAGCGGCGCCAGCACTGAATCATAGAATTGGCGCGCCTTGTTGAGGTCGTTCGTCCCGACCGTGACATGCGTGAAGATGGCCATCGCTCCCCTCCCTCGGATCATTGCTGCAAAACCGTAGCAGCTTTGCCGGGAAATGGTAAACCGCCGAGAGGCTGCGCGATCAGCATTGCTTTTCGCGTATGAAGCGAGCAGATTCCGCACATGATTTTGGTCGTCCTCAAGCGCAAGACCATGAAAACCCCGCCCGGGCGGGCGTTGGAGGTGTCTGCGCGCTGAGTTCAGCGACAAATCCATCTTCGAGGCCTCGCCGGGATAGCGACGGGGCCTTTTGTTTTTCGGCACCCGTCTCCCCGGCCCAGCAATGGAGACACAACGTGCCCAGCCCATCGACAAACCCGCGGCAAGCCCCTCGTTTGCGCCGATCGCCGCCGGTGGTTGCGATTATCGGCGCGACCGGCGCAGTCGGCCGCGAATTGCTCGGCGTCCTCGAACGCCGCGAATTCCCGCTCGCCGAACTGCGCCTTTATGCTTCGCAGCGATCGGCCGGCACGGTGCTGCCATTCCGCGGGAATGACATCACCGTCGCGGCGCTGAACGACAGCACTTTCGCCGGCGTCGACCTGGCGCTGTTCTCGGCCGGCGCCAAGACGGCGCGCCAATATGCACCGGCCGCGGTGCGCCATGGCGCCGTGGTCATCGACAATTCCTCGGCCTTTCGCATGGATCCGGCGGTACCGCTGGTCGTACCGGAGATCAATCCGGACGAGATCGCACGCCACTCCGGGATCATCGCCAACCCGAACTGCGCCGCGATTATCGCGCTGTTGCCCCTGTGGCCGCTCCACCGCCGCAACCCGATCCGGCGCGCCATCATCGCGACCTACCAAGCCGCCTCCGGCGCCGGCGCGACGGCAATGGCGGAATTGCGGGAGGCAACGCGTGCTGTGCTCGAAGGTCGGGCCTACCCGCCGCGGGTATTGCCGCATCCCTACGCCTTCAACCTGTTCAGCCACGACACGCCGGTCGATCCGGCGACCGGCTACAACGATGAGGAGACCAAGGTCATCAACGAGGCGCGCAAGATCTTCGGCGCGCCGGAGCTGCGGATCGGCGTGACCTGCATTCGCGTGCCGGTATTGCGCGCGCATGCGATGGCGCTGACGATCGAGTGCGAACATCCGATCACCGCGGATCAGGCGCGCGCCTTTCTGTCGGACGCACCCGGGCTGCGGCTCGTCGACGACGCCGAACGCAACCGTTTCCCGATGCCGTCCGAGGCAACCGGCCAGGATGAGGTGCTGGTCGGCCGCATCCGCCAGGACCTTAGCGATCCAAGCGGTCGATCGCTCGCGCTGTTCGTGGCCGGCGATCAATTGCTGAAAGGCGCCGCGCTCAATGCGGTGCAGATCGCCGAACGGCTGCTTCCCTGATTTTCATTCCACGCGATGGAGGTAATGCAATGACCACCCTATCCGGCGTGTGGCTGCCGATTGTGACGCCATTCCATGGCGGCGTCGTCGATTTCGTCAGCTACGAGAAGCTGATCGAGCATTACATCGCCGCCGGGATCAGCGGCATCTTCCCGCTCGGCACGACGGGCGAAAGCCCGACCCTCGACGACGACGAAAGCGAGGCGCTCATCGAACGCATGCTCGGCGTTGTCGCCGGGCGCCTGCCGGTGTTTGTCGGGATCGGCGGCAATTCGACGGCCAAGACGCTGAAGATGCTGAGCCGGCTCGACCGCTATGATTTCGCCGGGATCGTCTCGGTCTGCCCCTATTACAACCGCCCACCGCAAGACGGTCTGCGCGAGCATTTCCTCCGGATCGCCGAGGCCACCGACCGCCAGATCGTGATCTACAACATCCCCTACCGCACCGGGGTCAACCTCGCCAACGACACGCTGCTCGAGCTGGCCGAGCGGCCGAACATCGTCGGGGTCAAGGATTCATCCGGCAATCTCGCGCAGTCGATCGAGCTGTTGCGCCGCCGGCCGGCGGGGTTCTCGGTGATGACCGGCGAAGACAATTACTACTACACGACGCTGGCACATGGCGGCGATGGGGGCATCCTCGCCTCGGCGCATCTCGATACCACCGCTTTCGTGTCGGTGTACGAGCGCATGCTGGCCAATGACCATCGCGGCGCGCGGCGCATCTGGTCGGGGCTCGAAACATTGGTGCCGCTGCTGTTCCGCGAAGCCAACCCGATGCCGATCAAATATTGCCTGTGGCGCCAGGGTTTGCTGCGCTCGCCCGAATGCCGCCTGCCGTTGGCCCGGGTGTCATCGGCGCTAGCCGCCGAACTCGACCGCGCGATCGGCTATGGCTGAGCGAGGTCTATCCGCACCAGCTGCGGCGCGCCCCGTCCCAATGCCGCGCCAGCCCCTCGGCGACCAGGATCTCGCCTAAGGACCGGCCGTGGCGCTCGATCGTGCGAAGCTTGCGCCCGTAGCGGTCCTCGTCGCGGCCGCCGTGGTTGCCCAGCTCGAACGGCCCGGAATTGATCAACTCCAAGAGCCGATTTGTCGCGCGCTTACCGAGCGCGAGTTCGGATTCACATTTGTACTGATAGGTCTCGGGCGCATCGATGTCTTCGAGCCTGATCTTCAGCCCGCCGTAGTGGATCGTGTCGCCATCGACGACGCATTGGGCCTGGTTGCCTCGGCTGCACAGCGTGAACTCGCCTCCTCCGGGGATCGAGAACCGACTCGATGTCGGGAGAATGTCGAGACCCAGCCCCTCCTTCACAAAGATCGCAGCCACGATACCGACGAGCACCACCAGACGGACCGTCGAGACACGGAATCTTCCGTATCGCGTTGGTCGACCGGAGGACGAAAATCCGCGTCGCCGGTCGTAGAACCGAAACCGGGCCGAAGGCCGGTAGAAAGGCACCCATGCCATTGCCACTGCTCCGCCGCTGCGTTGCGGCAGCGTGCTCAGCAATGGCAAACGGAAGGTTAAGTCTTAGACGTGCATGAAAAACAGTACGCACCAATATTGTTCAAATTCTCTGAGACAGAACGGCAGCGGATCGGAAAGGAACTGCCACCCGATGCAAGGCTGCTCGTCACGGAACGACCTTCCTCACGACCGATCGAGCAGCCTGCAGTCCGTCCTATTGCAGCAGTATTGATCAGTCGGGGTAAACTTGACGATGTTCCTGAATTGTTCTACACTGAGGATAACCGGATTGGTCAGAGCCCCCCAATGCTGATCGCCGATACCGATGACCGCTCACGCCAGGGAAGCTTGTGGGCGGAACGCCGCCAAAGCACCGGCAGCATTCCGCCGGCCAACACGGTGTTTTTCGCGCTCTACCCGGATCCGTATATGGCGCGGCGACTTGAGCGCGTCGCCTGGCATTTGCGCCATGCGCACAGACTAAACGGCAAGCCTCTCGCAGATCGGCGCTTGCACGTCTCATTATTCAACATCGGCGATTATGCCCGATTAACGAACCACGCCGCTGCTGCGATCGGTAAGGCGCTGGCGACCGTCGCGATGCCGCCCTTCGTGGTGGCTTTTGATCGGGCAATGAGTTTTAAAGGTGGATACAAGCGGCCCCTCGTCCTGGTCGGCGACGATGGCGTCGCGAGGCTGAAGCTGTTCCAGCGAGAGCTCGTCTCGGCCCTGGACAAAACCGGCATCGGGCGGCACAAGCACCGTCCGTACAACCCGCACATCACCTTGCTGTACGATGAGCATCGGATCCCTGATCAGCCCGTCGAGGCGATCAGCTGGATCGTGCGGGAGGTTGTGCTTGTGTGCAGTCTACAGGGTCAAGGCCGGCATATTATGCTCGCCCGCTGGCCATTACGCGGCTGAACTACCGCAGCTAACGGGGCTTCTGGAACAAAGCCCGGCCGTACCCATCAAGCAGGCTCATCGCCGGGCCGCCATTTGCCGCCGGATTTGACGAGCGGCGCGACCTCGCGCGCGTATTCGTCATCTACTGTGTATTCGTAGCAGCGGATGCGATCGGCATCCGGATACGCCGCCTCGATAGCGGCGAGCGCCGCCGCCAACGTCTCGAAATCTCCGGTGAA
>VAZR01000009.1 GCA_005888515.1 Alphaproteobacteria bacterium
TAGGTCAGGCCGGCGCGCCAGTTCATGACGAAATAGATGTCGAACGCGACGCCGATCCCGAGCAACAGGGGCAGCGCGATGATGTTGGCATAATTGAGCGGCATGCCGATCACCACCGTCACTGCCAAGGTCAGCAACGCCGCAAGCAATAGCGGGACGACGACCATCGCGACCTCGCGCGGCCGGCGCAGCACGATGGCGAGCAGTAACGTGATCGCCGCCACGCCGATGATCCCGGCCTGCACAAAGGCAGAGCTGATCAGCCGCCCGGCCTCCTGGATCGTCACCGGCGTGCCGGTCGCCTGCGGCGCGACGTTGTGCACCGCTGCGACGAACCGCTCCAGCACGCTGGTGTCGCGCGCATCGCCCTTCGGGAAGACCTCGATCCGGGCGCGACCGTCCGGCGTGATCCAGCCCTCGCGCAGCTCCGGTGTCAGATCGGCCAGCGTGACCGCCTTGGCCTGGGTCATCTGGCGCAGCGAATCCAGCTGCTTCAGCAATCCCGCGAGCATTGCTCGCTGCAGCGGCGCAACGATTTCGGGACCGCGTGCCACTGCCGCTTTCAGAGCCGTCGCGAGACGCGCTGCCGGGCTTTGCGGCTGGCCGGCCGATTGCAGCTTCTCGGCGCAAGCCTGCATGGCCTTCAGCACGTCCTCGTCGCTCGGCGGAGGCAAGGGCTGCCGGTCGTTCAAGGTAGGGCCGAGCAGCAACGCCAGATCCTCGATGATCGGCAGTTTCTTATCCTGATGCTCCGGGATGAAGCTGGCGCCGGTCACGACCTGCGCGACCTCCGGCAATTTGCCGACCCGCTCGGCCAACGCTTCCGCGTCTTGCAATGACGGCGCGAGGATCTCGGCCGTGTAGGGCGTCGTCATCGGGTCGTTCATCAGATCGCGCGCGGTCGAAACCGACTCGCTCTTCGGGTCTTTCAGGTTGAGCGGGTCGAAATCGAATGCGATGCGCGGCGACAGCGCAACGCAGCCCACTGCGAGCACGACCGCGGCGGCAATAACCCAGCGGCGCTTCTCGATTAGCCAGCGGTCGAGCGGCGCGGCACGGCGGAAGCCGATCGGTTCTGGCTCGCCGCGCGGCCGCAGCAATGTCAGCAATCCCGGCAGCAGCAGGAAATTGAGTGCGATCGCGATAATCATGCCGGCGCCGGCAATCCAGCCCAGCGCCTGAATCCCGGTGTAGCGGGTCGGCACGAAAGACAAAAAGCCGATTGCCGTTGCGCCGGCAGCCAGGACCAGCGACGGCCCGATCGTCAGCGCGGTGCCGCGCAATGCCTCGGGGAATGTCCCCAGCCGATGCCGCTGATCGCGGTAGCGGATGCTGAACTGGATACTGAAATCGACGGCCAGGCCGATAAACAGCACCCCGAACGCGATCGAGATCAGGTTGAGCGAGCCGATCGCCAGCGCGGCAAAGCCGGCGGTCAGCAAGAAACCGGCGAACAGCGTTACGATGATCGCGCCGACGAGCTTCACCGAACGGAGCGCGGCGAACAGGATCGCGCAGACCATCACGACCGACAGCACCATCGAGCGCAGCGCTCCCTCGCGCAACGTCGCGAACTGCTCGTCATCGAGCGCAACCGGCCCGGTCAGGCGCAGCCGTAACCCGTTTTCCCGGGTGATGCCGAGCTCGCCGGCCAGGCGGCGGATCTCGGTGCGCGCGGTTTCGCCCGGCTCCAACCCGCTAAAGTCGAGCACCGGCCGGGTCACGACGAAGCGGCGCAGGTCGCGCGGCTCGGCCTTGCGGCCGGTCATCATCTGCTGCCACGACAGGCTTGCCCGCCTGCCCTCCACCACCCGCCGGACGACATCGCCGATCGTCGTCAGCGTCGGGTCGAGCTGGGCGGCCGCTGCGGTATCGGCGCCGGAGACAAACGTGGCCAGCGCGTCGAATAGACCGCGCAGGCTCGGGTCGTGCGCGAGGCTGCCGATCAGCGGCTGTGCCGCGATAAGCTGTTGTGCGACCTTTTCGAGCTCCTCAGGGGACAGAAACAACAGCCCGTTGCGCTCGAAGAACGGCCCGCCATCGGGTTGCCGCACATAGGTGAAGAGCCGCGGCTCGCCCCGCATCTTCTCGGCGAGCTCGCCGGCCGCCTTGTCGGCGAGATCGGGCGTTCGCCCGTCGATGACCGCGACCAATAGATTGTTGTTCGCGGGCGAATTCGACGATCTGGGCGACAATGACGGCGATCACGCGGCTCCTCGGTGTTTCCACTTTGACGAAAATATTGTCGGGGTGATGAACAAATTGCCGCGAAAAATCCGGCCCGCAGTCACAAAGAGGACATGGTTGGCGGTGAACCTGCGTACAATTATGCAGGTAAGGAGGGGATCATGGACGGACGCTTTGATTGCTGCCGCTATGAACCGAGCCTTGAAGAACTGCTGGCGGACGACGTCATGGCGCCCGTATTGCGCAGCGCCGGGTTCGACGCGCAGGGCTTCCGCGACATGATGGCGGAGACCGCGCGGCGGATCGATCGCGGCGCTCCCCGCGAGGGGGACAAAAGGGGGTGTTAGTCATTCGGCGGGCTCCGGAATTTCGGGGAATTCGAGCCGCACTTTGAGGCCCGGCCGGTTGTCGGCCAATATTACAGTGCCGTTGTGCCGGTGCGCGACGGCGCGCACCAGACTTAGGCCCAACCCGTTGCCGGGAGTGCTGCGGCTCGGCTCAAGCCGGACGAAGCGGTCGAACACCGCCTCGCGTTCGCGCTCCGGGATGCCCGGCCCGCGATCCCTGACCTCCAGCACGGCGCGGCCGTTTTCGCGGGACACCGCGACGACGATCTCGCCCCCTCCAGCAAGACTGGCGCCGTATTTCAGGGCGTTGTCGAGCAGATTGGCCAAGGCTTGCGACAATAGGTGCCGGTCGCCGCGGATCACGACCCCGGGGACGTCCTCCAGCCGCATCGCAAACCCCTTCTCCTCGGCCACCGGCTCGTAGAGCTCGGCGACCGCGCCGGCGAGCTCGGCGAGATCGAGGCTCTCGGCAGTGTCGGCGCGGGCGCCGGATTCCGCCTCGGCGATGCTGAGCAGCGCGTTGAAGGTTGCGAGCATGCGGTCGGCTTCCTCGATCGCGGTGCGGATCGCCTCGGACTGCGCCGCCCTATCGGCGGGCGCGAGCAGGGCCAGCTCGAGCCGGGCGCGCAATCGCGCGAGCGGCGTCTTCAGATCGTGCGCGACATTGTCGGTGACCTCGCGCATGCCGGCCATCAGCCGTTCGATCTGGTCGAGCATGCTGTTGAGGTTGGCGGCGAGCTGATCGAACTCGTCGGCGGTGCCGAGCCGCGGCACCCGGTCCGACAGATTGCCGGCGATGACGCGCTCGGCGGTGCGGTTCACCTCCTCGACCCGGCGCAGCATGTTGCGGCTCATCACCGTGCCGCCGACCAGCCCGAGCGCCAGCGCCAGAAGCCCCGACCACACCAGCGTCGTCTTCACCCGGTCGCGGAAGGCGGCGGCGTCGCTGATGTCGCGCCCGACCAAGAGGCGATAGCCATCCGGGATCGCGAACAATTTGCCGCGCGCCGGGTGGCTCTCCTCGCGGCCCTTGCCCGGCACCTCGATCTGGAACGACAGGGACCCGGAGGCGGTCGGCGTGCCCGCGCTGGGCGTACTGCTCGGCGAGCCCGGTGATCTCGGCATCGAGCGTCGTCTCGGTCTGCCGCTCGACAAAATCGGCGCTGGTCCAATAGACGAAGAACAGGACACCGAGCACCGACAGCACGAACACCACGAAATAGAGGCCGGCGAGGCGAAAGGCATGGGTCCGCACCAGGCGCTGCGCCCGGCGCAGCATCGTACCGGCCGCAGGCCAATGGCGAGCGGCGGGAAGGCGTAGCTTTTCGGCGATGGTCACAGGCGAGGCGTTCGGCAACAAAGACGGTTCAGCGCAAGATATGGCCCAGACGCCTTGCCGTTGCAAAGCGCCCTCGGGTGCCTAATCCACTATCTAATCCTCGTCTAATCTCCTGGGCGCAGGCAGTACCCGGCGCCGCGGACCGTATGCAGCAACGGCCGGTCGAACTGTTTGTCGATTTTCTGGCGCAGCCGGCTGACATGCACGTCGATGACGTTGGTTTGCGGGTCGAAGTGATAATCCCAGACGTTTTCGAGCAGCATCGTCCGGGTCACGACATGGCCGGCGTTGCGCATCAGGTATTCCAACAGCTGAAACTCGCGCGGCAACAGCTCGATTAGCTTGTCGCCGCGCTTGACCGAGCGAGTCAGCAGATCGAGCTCGAGATCGGCGACCCGCAGACGGGTCTCGGCCGGTCCCTGGGCGCCGCGCCGCAGCAGAGCCTCGATGCGGGCCAAGAGCTCGCTGAACGCGAAGGGTTTGACGAGATAGTCGTCGCCGCCCGAGCGCAATCCCTTGACCCGGTCGTCGACGCTGCCGAGCGCCGACAGGATCAGGGCCGGGGTGCGGATCTGCGCGCCGCGCAGCGCGCCGAGCAGGGCCAGCCCGTCCATGCCGGGTAGCATGCGGTCGAGCACGATCGCGTCATAGCTGCCCGAAGTCGCGAGAAACAGGCCCTCTCGGCCATCGCCGGAATGGTCGACGGTATAGCCGCTCTCGCTCAATCCCTTGATCAGGTAGGCCGCGGTCTCGCGATCGTCTTCGATGACGAGGAGCTTCATGATGATGGTTGCTGATCGGCCGGAAACCGGTTTCAATAAGGTGAATTGGTTAGTTAGTTAACGCTTTCCTAACAGCCGGCCCACGAGTCTTCTAAAAGGCGCCAGTTCCGATTGGAACCCCCGATTTGCGCCACGCGTTGGCCGGCAGCACATTCCGATGGGTTCCCCCACGGCAGCTGGGAGCGGCCGGTGCCAAGTGACGATTTTGAAGTGGTCGCCAATAGGGGCGCAAGCAAGCCGACGAGCATTCTGATCGTCGAGGACGAGGCGCTTGTCGCCAGCTATATCGAGGAAGTGCTGGCGGAATCGGGCTTCCGCGTTGCCGGCATCGCCGCATCGGGACCCGAAGCGTTGTCGCTTGCCGAAGAAACCCGGCCGCGCCTTGCGCTGGTCGACATTCGGCTGACCGGCCCGATCGACGGCATCGAACTGGCCTGCGTGCTCCGGCAAAAATTCGCGATACCGGCGATCTTCTTGTCGGGCTTGGCCGACGATGAGACGACCCGCCGCGCCCAAATCGCCGAGCCGCTGGGGTTTTTGCGCAAGCCGTTCCGGCCGAGCCAGGTGTTCAACGCGATCGAACGGGCTCTGAGCCAGGCGCCCGGCTGATCTCCCGACACGCGACCGAACGCCACAGGCGCCGCGCTCCTCGGACTGACTAACGATTTCGGCTTGACCGGGCTGGCCGCAGCGACGATCTATTGAGTACTAATTCGGTCCCAATTGGCGGATTGTAGGAGCCAGGGGACCGAACGATTGCTGCGAGCCATACCCGACCGATGATCATTCTCAGTAAGCTGGCCGATTACGGCGTCATCGTCGCGACCCATCTGGCGACGCATCCAGACCGCCAGGAGAACACCGCGGCGGTGGCCATGGCCACCCGCCTGCCCCCGGCGACCGTCGCCAAGCTATTGAAGGCGCTGGCGCATGCCGGGCTGGCGACCGCGACCCGCGGCGCCGCCGGCGGCTATCGCCTGGCGCGGCCGGCCGGGGCGATCTCGGTCGCTGAAGTCGTCGCCGCGATCGACGGCGATATCGGCATGACGCAATGCTCGGTCCACGTCGATGATTGCGAGCGCACGACCTACTGCCCGACGCGGCCGCATTGGTCAGCGATCAACCGCGCGGGCGGCGCGGCTCTCGCCGCGGTTACGCTGGATGACATGATCTCGCCTTTTGCGTTTCTGCCGGCTGCCGCCAAGCACGCCGATGCCGCCCCCGAAACAGCCCGCACCTAATTTCCGATGAGCGCTTCCCTCGACACCCAAAAGACGATCCGTTCGCTCTCGCAAGAGGGCTACAAATACGGTTTTGTCACCGACATCGAAGCCGAGAGCGCGCCGCCCGGCCTGGACGAAGACACGGTTCGCTTTATCTCGGGCAAGAAGGGCGAGCCCGAATGGCTGCTCGACTGGCGCCTCGCCGCGTTCCGCGCCTGGCGCGAGATGACCGAGCCGGAATGGGCCAAGGTCGAGTTCCCGCCGATCGATTTCCAATCGGCCAGCTACTATTCCGCGCCGAAGCAGCAGGCGATTCCGAAATCCCTCGATGAGGTCGATCCGGAGCTGCTGCGCACCTATGAAAAACTCGGCATCCCGCTGCGCGAGCGCGAGGTGCTGGCCG
>VAZR01000010.1 GCA_005888515.1 Alphaproteobacteria bacterium
CCCGCAGACCAAACCGGATCCGGCGCGGATCGCCGAAGCGGTCAAGATGATCGCGGCGGCCAAGAAGCCGCTGTTTTACGGCGGCGGCGGTCTGATCAATTCCGGCCCCGAGGCCTGCGCCCGCTTCACCGAATTCGTCCGCCTCGTCGATGCGCCCTGCACGCTGACCCTGATGGGGCTCGGCGCCTTGCCGGCGAGCGATCCGCATTTCCTCGGCATGGTGGGCATGCACGGCATGTACGAGTCGAATATGGCGATGCACGACTGCGACGTGATGATCGCGGTCGGCTCGCGCTTCGATGACCGGGTGACCGGCAGGCTCAACGCGTTCTCGCCGGGCTCCAAGAAGATCCACGTCGATATCGACCCTTCTTCGATCAACAAGAATGTTCGGGTCGATCTGCCGTTGATCGGTGATTGCAACGAGGTGCTGGACGCGCTGCTGAAGGCTTGGCGCAAGGCCTCGCCGCATAGCGACGGCAAGGCGCGCAACGCGTGGTGGCGCCAGATCGATGCGTGGCGGGCGCGCGACTGCCTGCGCTACGACCGCGGGCGGCGCGACCTGATCAAGCCGCAATACGCGCTCGAACGGCTTTACGCGCTGACCCGCGAGCGCGACCCGTTCATCACCACCGAGGTGGGGCAGCACCAGATGTGGGCCGCCCAGTTCTTCAGGTTCGATAAGCCCTATCACTGGATGACCTCGGGCGGTCTCGGCACGATGGGCTACGGCTTGCCGGCCGCGGTCGGGGTGCAAGTCGCGCATCCCGACGCGCTCGTCATCGACGTTGCCGGCGAGGCCTCGATCCTGATGAATATTCAGGAGATGTCGACGATCGCCCAATACCGGTTGCCGGTGAAGGCATTCATTCTGAACAACCAGTACATGGGCATGGTGCGGCAATGGCAGGAATTGCTGCATGGCGGCCGCTATTCCGAAAGCTACACCGCGGCTCTTCCTGATTTCGTCAAACTTGCCGACGCATTCGGCGCGGCTGGAAGACGGGTCGAGCGGCCGGACGAATTGGATGACGCGATCATGCAGATGATCGCCGAGCCGCGCGCCGTAATCCTGGATGTCGTCGTCGACCAGGAAGAGAACTGTTTCCCGATGATCCCCTCCGGCGCGGCTCATAACGAGATGCTGCTCGGCCCCGCCGATAAGGCGGAACAGCCGGTATCCGAAGAGGGCATGGTTCTCGTTTGAGGCGCCGCTCTTGCCCGACAGCGATACCACTGCGCGGCACACGATCGCCGTGCTCGTCGACAACGAACCGGGTGTCTTGGCGCGGGTGATCGGGCTGTTTTCGGGGCGCGGCTACAACATCGAGAGCCTGACCGTCGCCGAAGTCGATCGCAGCAACAGCCTGTCGCGCATTACGATCGTGACGAGCGGCACGCCGATGATTATCGAGCAGATCAAGGCGCAGTTGTCGCGTCTCGTGCCGGTGCACAAGGTGCACGATTTGACGGATGAGGGACCGTCGGTCGAGCGCGAGATGGCCTTGATCAAGGTCGCGGGAAAAGGCGAGGCCCGCATCGAGTCATTGCGGCTTGCCGATATTTTCCGGGCGCGCGTCGTCGACTCGACGACCGACAGCTTTGTCTTCGAAATGACCGGCTCGAGCGAGAAATTGAACGCGTTCATCGCGCTGATGGAGCCGTTAGGACTCGTCGAGGTATCGCGCACCGGCACAGTCGCGATCGCCCGCGGCTCGGGCCAGTTTTAGGAAACCGGTTTCACCACAGAGGCACAGAGAACACAGAGCATTCCCAAACTGTCATTGCGAGCGAAGCGAAGCAATCCCCTTGCAACTGTGCTCTTCGGCATGGGGATTGCTTCGTCGCTCCGCTCCTCGCAATGACAACATGCTTCTTCTCTGTGCCCTCTGTGTCTCTGTGGTGAAGAAAATCCAGAGGAGAGAACGATGCGTGTGTATTACGACCGCGACGCGGATGTGAACCTGATCAAGTCGAAAAAGGTCGCGGTGATCGGCTATGGCAGCCAGGGCCACGCCCACGCCAACAATCTGCGCGACAGCGGCGTCAAGGATGTCGTCGTCGCGCTGCGGCCGGGTTCGCCCTCGGCGCAGAAGGCCGAAAACGCCGGCTTCAAGGTCTTGACCAATAGCGAAGCGGCGAAATGGGCCGACATCGTCATGGTGCTGGCGCCCGACGAATTACAGGCGGGGCTCTACAACAACGAACTCAAGCCCAACATGCGCGAAGGCACCGCGCTCGCGGTCGCGCACGGGCTCAGCATCCATTTCCGCCTGATCGAGCCGCGCCCCGACATGGACGTGTTCATGGTCGCGCCGAAGGGGCCGGGCCACACGGTGCGCTCGGAATACCAGCGCGGCGCCGGCGTGCCGTGCCTCCTTGCGGTCGAACAGAACCCGTCGGGCAATGCGCTCGAAATCGGTCTCTCCTATGCCTGTGCGATCGGCGGCGGCCGCGCCGGCGTGATCGAAACGACCTTTCGTGAAGAATGCGAGACCGATCTGTTCGGCGAGCAATCGGTGCTGTGCGGCGGTCTGACCTCGCTGATCCTCGCCGGGTTCGAGACACTCGTCGAGGCTGGCTATGCGCCTGAGATGGCCTATTTCGAGTGCTGCCACGAGGTCAAGCTGATCGTCGATTTGATCTACGAAGGCGGCATCGCCAACATGCGCTATTCGGTGTCGAACACCGCCGAATACGGCGACTATTCGCGTGGCCCCCGGATTATCGACGAGCATGTGCGCGCCGAGATGAAGAAGGTCCTGGCGGAAATCCAATCCGGGCGCTTTGCGCGCGAATGGGTGCTGGAAAACAACGCCGGCCAGCCGAGCTTCAAGGCGATGCGCCGGCGCGCCGCCGAGCACCCGATCGAGGAGGTCGGCGAGCGGCTGCGCGCGATGATGCCCTGGATCAAGCAAAACGCTCTGGTCGACAAGAGCAAGAACTGAGGACGCGACGTCCGCCACTGTAATAAGCCCCTCTCCCGCACTGCGGGAGAGGGAGGGGCCCGCGCCGAAGGCGTGGGAGGGTGAGGGAGCCCGAGCTCGTCGCGCCCTCACCCGCCTTCGCGCTACGCGCTCAGGCACCCTCTGCCGCAATGCGGGAGAGGGTGGTCTTCAGAACGGGCGGTCGCCCTTGACCGTGACCCGATAGCCGTGGCGGCGCTGCGGGAAATAGTCCCACATCGCGTGGTGCTGGGCGCAGCGATTGTCCCAGAACGCCACCGAGCCGGGCTGCCAGCGGAAGCGGCATTGGAATTCCGGCGTCTCGCAATGAGTGGGGTTGGTGTCTACCTCGTCGACCATCCCGCCTTCTACGACCGGCCGGGCAGCCCCTATGCCGATCCGGACGGCCGCGACTGGCCCGACAATCATCGACACTTCGCTTTGCTCGGCTGGGCCGCCGCGGCTTTGGCGCAGGGCGCCGATCCGGAGTGGCGGCCGGACATCCTGCACGCCCATGATTGGCATGCCGGGCTCGCGACGGCCTATCTGAGCGCCGCAGGCGCGGCGTTGCCGAGCGTCTTCACGGTGCATAACCTCGCCTATCAGGGATTTTTTCCGGCCGCTGCCTTTGCCGATCTCGCCCTGCCGCCGGGTTTCTTTTCGATCGATGGGGTCGAGTTCTACGGCGGCCTCTCGTTTCTGAAGGCCGGGCTTTTTTATGCCGACCAGCTCACGACGGTCAGCCCGACCTATGCCCGGGAAATCCAGACGCCGGCGTTCGGCGCCGGCCTGGACGGGTTGCTCCGCAGCCGCGCCGACGCGCTGACCGGCATTCTGAACGGCGTCGATCCGGCGATCTGGTCGCCCGAAAACGACACGCTGTTGCCGCACCAATACGGGCTCGACGATACGGAAGGGGGCAAAGCCCAAGCCAAAAAAGTCCTGCAGCGCCGCCTGGCGCTCGACGATATGCCCGGTCTCCCGCTGTTTGGCGCGGTGACCCGCCTCAGCCCCCAGAAAGGTTTCGACCTGCTGCTCGCGACATTTCCTGAGTTCATTGCGAGTGGCGGCCGCCTGGCCTTGCTGGGCAGCGGCGATGCCGATCTCGAAACCGGTTTCGCCGCCGCGGCTGCGGCTTATCCCGGCCGGGTCGGGATCGTGATCGGCTATGACGAGGCCTTGTCGCATCTGATCATGGCCGGCGCCGATGTGATCCTCGTGCCGTCGCGCTTCGAGCCGTGCGGGCTGACCCAGCTCTATGCGTTGCGCTATGGCGCGCTGCCGCTGGTCCGGCGCACCGGCGGGCTCGCCGTTGCTCTCTATGCCGATCGAGCGAGTTGGCAGCGCGTGATGCGCGAGGCAATGAGCCAGGATTTCAGCTGGGGCGCGGCAGCCCGCCAATATCAAGCGCTCTATACCGGCCTCGCAACCCACCGTGCTGCCGCAGCGCAGCAACGCCGATTGGCATGACTGTTGCTGGTGCGGATTGCGCGTAGCGTGCGGTGCAACCACCGCGGCGCGTTGAGGAGCAAGACGGTGGAAGATCCGGCGAAATTGCGCGAATTGGCGGCATGGTACCGGGAATTTGCCGAACAGAGCGGCAATCCGGCGATTTGGGATGGGCGGCTGCGCACCGCCGAAGACCTCGAAGCCGAGGCGAACCAGCTCGAAACGGTTCCACACAGCTGGCCATACAACCGATCGTAAACGCATAGGGCTGCTGCCGCGCGATTTCGCCCGACGCTCCCGTTCGGGGATCGTGACGTCGCTCTGACCAGACGATCGCGTATCTCGCTTCGGCTTATGGCACGAGAACTTGCGTCACGAGCCACGGGGCGGAGATGATGGCGACCAACTGCTCCGACCCGTCGAACAGTGACGACAGCAGCGGGCCGCTTGCCGCGAACGTGACCTCTTTGATCGCGCTAGTGTCGCCGACCCGCAGCTGCTGCGCGACGACTTCGGTTTTGTTGGTGCGCCGGAGGTTCGGTAGCGCCGTTATCGCCGGCGAACTGCCACTCTTCGCTGACCGACGCGCCGCTCGCTTCGATCTGGCGTCGCCGATCGAGACGTGCCTGGGCGAGCGCGTAATTGCCGTAAGGCCCGGGGACAAAAGAGGGATGCGAGGCCAAGCCGCCGAGCACCGCACCGGCTCTCTCGCCGGTCCCGCTCTTTTGAACCGGCGCGGAAAGCCACACCGCCCGGGCGGTTTCGTCCGGCTGGCCGTTCGCGGCCTCGGAAGCCAGGATATCGCTAAAAGTGACCGTCAGATTGCCGCCCTGCATCTGGGGGATGGTGGCGGGCTCCCGCCCCTGGGGCAGCAGCTTGCGAAGCGCCGCTTCGGACACCTTGAAGAAAAGCGTCGTGGATGCGGCATAGAAGGTGTTCTCCAGCTTCGCCGCGGTTGCGGGCAAAACAAGCCACACCACCAGCAGCAGGCCGGCGCCGAACGAGCGTGCCGCGATGCGCGATCTCGTCATGGCCCTCTCCGCGGTTGTGCCCAATGGGGTCGGGCGGCCGCGCCGCCGATGCGCCGACCTCGCCCGGCGAACGGAAGCAGCTCAAATCAATTCCGGGCGCCCAGCGCCTAGCTAGCGCCGCAGCCGGGATCGAATTGACAGAGGACGCGTTGTTCCCGGCCTGCCGCAGCACTGCGCATCCGCAGCTGCCGCAGCATTGGCGGGCCACATATCTGATGGCGCCGTTCACGACCGGACAGCTGGTTCTGGCGGAGATCGTGCACGACGCCTCGCTCGCCGCGACGCGGATCACGCTCCACGGTGTCAAACGCGGCACGGCCGATTTCTTGGTCACAGGCAGTACGACCTATGAGCTCGCGTCCGATGGCGATGCGGTCACCGGGTGCCGCGGTCTCGGTGATACCGGCTGGCGGCCGTTGTCGCAGGATTGGCTCACCGCACAATCGCAATGCAGCGGTTCGACACCAATCCTCGGCACCCCCGCCGATTGGTGGAAGACGCCGATCGATCCGGCGCCGTCAACCTACTGGATCTGGTACAAGAGAGCGGATGGCACGCCGTTCCGGCTGGTGTTCGAATCGCCGAGCGATCGACTGCCGCCGTTTAGCCGGTTTGCGCTGAGTTATCAGATCGGCTTCGCGCCAACCGGGCGCACCGGTCTCGCGGAGATGACCGCCCTCTGCAAGCAGGCGCCGCCGTCTCCCGCGGGCCGCGGCGCCGGCGCTCTTGCCGAGCGGATCGCTGCGATGAACCATGCCCCGGATCGCGCCGATGCCGCGCTCGAACGGGTAATGCCGGCACTCAAATCAAGCTGCCCGGCGCCCGCGGAGCTGCGCTGGCCGGAGCGGCTGGCCATCACCGGGATCCTGACTCCGTTCGACGCAACGGAAGATCCGGTGCCAACCGAAGTCTTGTACGATTGGACGGTGCCCGGCCAACGCACCCGAATTTTCCCGCCGCCGCAAACCGGCGTCACAGCCCAGGATGCGCTGCTGCTCGGAGACGGGGGTTACACCGTCGCGTATCATCGTGCTGGCGTGCCGAGTTGCACCCCGGGGCTGCCCGGCGCTATCCGGCCGGATTGGCCCTCGCGCGCACCGTGCGAATGCGAGGCGTTGATCGAAATGGGAACGCCCCTGACGCCCGGCGAAGCCACGCGGATTTTATCGTGTCCGCTTGCCCTGCCGCGGATTGCCTGGGCGTCGTACGGAGTGTCCGGCCGGCCCAGCATGTTCATGGTGACATCGACTGCCGAGGACGTCGGCATGGGCGACTTCGCCGTCCTCGATTATTTCCGCTGGACCCCGCACCGGCAGACGCCCCGATCGGTATTCAAGAAACCGCCGCAATGCACGGTGCCGCCGCCAGCCGGCGCAAAGGCAAGCGCGCCGGCCCAGTGCTCGACCTGCCATGTCGCTAAATCGACGAACTGAACGAAGCCGGTTCGTCCGGCGAAAGCAGTGTTTTGCGCTTGTCCAAAAAACTGACGCCGCCAACTCGGGCTGACGGCGTCATCGCTAGACGAGACTGGCGGGCTTAGTAGCCGCCCCACCAATAGGGCCGCCAGTGATGGCGATGCCACGCCCAGGGGCCGTAGTGGTGATGGCACTCCCAACCAAAGCCGTTCCAGAAGCAGCGGGCCTCGGCCGGCTGCGAGGCCGCGACCCCGACCAGCAGGGTGACGGCGGCCAATGCACTCAGGATGAACTTCATAGCTAAACCTCGTGATCTCTCACGTCCTGCCTGTAAAAACGCACCGGCACAGTGAAAATTCCGGCACCTTCAAGGTGATCAATGCCGCGCTGTCTCGCCCATCAGTGTCGTTCTAGCGCAACGAAATGGCGCCGCCGGCATTCCGGCGGCGCCATTCCTTATCAGCGACCGGATTTAGTACCAGTCGCGGTAGATCGGCCGGTCGAAGTCTCGATAGAAGTGATGTCGGTAGGCATAGCCGAACATCGGGCCGCTATGGCGCACGCACACCGTCTCGAAGCCGTTCCAGAAGCAGCGGGCTTCGGCCGGTTGCACGAAAGCCACACCGGCGAGCGCCGCGGCCATAATGGCCCCAAGAATAAATCTCATGACGGAACCCCACGAATGTAAGCAAATGACGCCGCCAGCCCAGGCTGGCGGCGTCATTTTGACGACTTGGCGTCGGCTCAGTAGCCGCCCCACCAATACGGCCGATCGAAGTCGCGATAGAAGTGGTGACGATAGCCCCAATCGCCGTACATCGGGCCGTGGCGCACGCAGGTCACCCCGACGCCGTCCGAGAAGCAGCGGGCCTCGGCTGGCTGCACGAACGCCACGCCGGCGATTGCAGCTGCCATGATCGCTCCAAGAATAAACCTCATGAGGTAACCTCCTTCGGTTATACCCTCTCAGACAACACTATGAGGCAGCCATTAAATCTCATCCAATCCGGAGGGATGCAGCAGTTCAGTTTTTGTCTACCCTTGGTCGGGATTGTACAGGATTGAACAAAATAGCCACTTCACGCTGCAATGACTTGGCGAGGCCGATAAATCGCGAGATGCACGATATGGGCGGCCGGGTGTTCATCGGCCAAAACCAGAACATCGACATCCACGAAGCGATGCCCTTTGTGCTCATAATTCGCGGTAACCCGGCCGCGCGCCGACAAAGTCGTGCCGATCCGCGCCGCCGCGAGATGCTGGATGCGGCTGGAGACATGAATCCACGGCCCGAGGCTGACATTGCGGTTAATCACGAAATTGCAGGCCCGCAGGATCATCGCGGGATGGATCAGCCCTTCCTCGGCATAGAGCGGCAGGCTCTCGCGCAGATCGGCGCGATGCTGCGCGGCGAGTTCCGGGGTGATCGGATACGGGTCGAGGCCGAGCCAGGTGCCGACCGCCAGCGATGCTTCGTCGGCCGGCGGGCGCTCGGCGCGCTGCGCAATCTTGCGGTATGAATCGAGTGCGGGTGGCGTCGGCGGTACTGCCGGCAGCGCTGCGCGGCCGGTTGCACAACGCTCGCCATGGCTCTCGACCACGATCTCGAGCTCGCCCGCACTCTCGCCAGCGGTGACGGTGGCCGTCTCGCCATCATAGACCGGCTTGAAGAAGCGGCATTCGGCAGTACCGTGCTCAAGCCAGGCGCGGCCCCAGCGCGCCACCGGCACATGCGTCATGTAGCCGTAAACATCGACCCCCGGCACCAGCCCGCCGCCAAAGCCAAACCGGCGGGCGGTGGCGTCGTCATGGATCTTGTTGTCGGAATCGTGCGCGGTGTTGTAGGCGGAGACCCGATACGGGGCGAGCGGCGCGCCAGTTATCTTGTCGATAGGTATGTTGTCCTCACGGCGACAAGCGATGATGCACCCATAAATTGGGCTCGATATAGACGGCGTGGTTCTGTTCGAGCGAGACGTGCACCGGCGATAGCGCGCCGGGCACGATGGTCGGTCCGCTCTTGTCGAAACGCAGCCGGGTCCACGCTGACCATTCGGCGATCGTGCCGGCAACGACCATGCTGGTCGGCGCGGGCTTGACGATTTGCGCCCCCGCCTGGACATGAACGCGGACCCAAGGATCCCAGGGCAGCCCGTCGGCGCGCCGCCGCACGGCGTATTCGGCGAATGGGGTCAGCGGCTCCTTGTCCTTCAGCGTCGGCCGCAGCGGCCCGTACAGATCGGCGAAGCCGAGCCGTCGCGCGTTGTCGCGCATCGCGTTCAGCATCAGGCGCGAGATGCCACCTCCTTGCAGGTGCGGCGCGACCATGATTTCGAGCGCGCTGACGGCGGTCGGCCGGCGCCCGGCGGTGCGATCGAGATAGCCCCAGCGGATGACCTCATCCCATCCGCCCTCAGGCAATTCATCGCGTCCCGGCGTGCCGTCGCGAAACGCGAACGGCACGCTGAAGGCGCGGGCGAGCGGCCGCTCCGGCGCGGCGGGATCGAAGGCAACGAGCCCGAATTCGCGGTAATGCTCGAGATGTCCGTCGCCGTAATAGAGCGCGGCGCCGGGATCATGGCGCATGAACTCCGGTAGAGCCGACTGGATCTCGGGCTCGAACACTCGGGCGAGCAGATCCGGCCGCTCGGCGAATGTAGCGACGACCAGCCGCTCGGCGTCGAAGCGCTTGCTCATTATGCAAACTTCTTTGGTGTCATTGCGAGGAGCGGAGCGACAAAGCAATCCCCATCCGGGGTGCGCTCTGGTCGAGGAGATTGCTTTGCTTCGCTCGCAATGACACTGAAACAAAGGAGCCCGGTTCAATTATCGTTGGCGAGCACCGCGGCGATCTTGTCGGGATCGACCTTGGGCGGGTCGATCTTCGCGCGCTCGACCTGGAGCAGCGAGCCGACGCGGCTGTCGCGCTGGCCCCAGCCACGGTTCAGCGCTTCCGTCAACTCCTCCAATGCCAGATTGGCGAGCCGCATCGGCACCCCGACCTCCTTGCCGAGCCCGACCGCCAATGACACGTCCTTGTGCAGTAGCCGCAGCGCGAAGTCGGCGGGGTCGTAGGTGCTGCTGAGGAACTTGCCCAGCCGGTCGAAAGTGCGCTGCCGGCCGGTCGCTCCCTGGCGCACCGCCTGCCACAATTCGAGCGGGTCGATGCCGGCCTTGATGCCCATCGTAAAGACCTCGGCGAGCGCCACTCCCACCACCGCGCTGGTGCAATTGTGCACCAGCTTGGCGATCGTGCCGGCGCCGATCGGGCCGATGTATTTCGCCTGGTCGCCCATCGCATCGAGCACGCTCTTATGCCGGTTGAACTGCTGCTCATCGCCGCCGACCCAGATCGCCATCTTGCCGCTGGCCGCGCCGCCCGGTCCGCCGCTGACCGGGGAGTCGAGCATGTAGAGGTTCTTCTCGGCAAAGGCGGCGTTGATCTTGCGCACGACCGACACCGAGTTGGTCGACATGTCGAAAAACGCGGTGTCGGGTTTCATCCCCTCAATCAGCCCGTTCGGGCCGAGCGCCACCGCCTCGACATCGGCCGGTACCGGCAACGAGGTGAAGATCACTTCGGAGGCTTCAGCCACCGCGCGCGGCGAATTGGCCCATTCCGCGCCTTTTGCCAGAAACGGCTCGGCGGCGGCGCGGTTGAGATCGTGAACCG
>VAZR01000011.1 GCA_005888515.1 Alphaproteobacteria bacterium
ACCGCGCCGATCGTCGCGCGGCATTCGGCACGGACCATGCGCATCTCGCCGGAGGTCATCCGCAGCAGCGCGTAGCCCTGCTCGCGGCCGACCAGCTGGACATAGGTGCCGGCCGAGCGGGCGATCTGACCGCCCTTCCCGGGCTTCATCTCGACATTATGGACGATCGTGCCGAGCGGCATGTTGCGCAACGGCATCGCATTGCCCGGTTTGACATCGACCCGCTCGCCCGACACGACGCTGTCGCCCGGCCGCAGGCGCTGCGGCGCGAGGATGTAGGATTGCTCGCCGTCGGGATAGCGGATCAGCGCAATGAAAGCGGTGCGGTTCCGATCGTATTCGAGCCTCTCAACGACCGCCGGCGCGTCATCCTTCGCCCGCTTGAAATCGACGACCCGGTAGCGCCGTTTGTGACCGCCGCCACGGTAGCGCATCGTGATACGGCCGGTATTGTTGCGCCCGCCCTTTTGCCGCAAGCCCTCGGTCAATGCCTTGACCGGCTTGCCTTTCCACAATTCGCCACGATCGACAATGACGAGATGGCGTTGCGACGGGGTGGTCGGGTTAAAGGTTTTCAGCGCCATCGCTTTAAATTCCCGTGGTCACGTCGATGCGCGAGCCTTCGGCCAGCGTGACGATCGCTTTCTTGTAATCGGAGCGGCGGCCGGGCTGGCCGCGAAACCGCTTGGTCTTGCCTTCGACGCGGATCGTGTTGACCGCATCGACCTTGACGTCGAACAGACCCTCGACGGCTGCCTTGACCTCGCGCTTGGTGGCATCCAGCGCGACCCGGAAGATCACCTGGTTGTGCTCCGAGGCGGTGGTCGCCTTTTCTGTGATCACCGGCGAGCGCACGATGTCGTACATCTCCTGGCGCGTCAGGCGCGTCTCGGCCGGCGGGATGACACGGAAGCGGCTCATTTTAGCAGGCTCATTTTAGTCGGGCCTCGAGCTGTTGCACGGCGGCGCGGGTCAACACCAGCGTGTCGCGCCGCAGGATGTCATAGACATTGGCGCCCTGTTCCGGCAGCACGTCGACTTTCGGCAGATTGCGCGCGGCCCGCGCGAAAGCCTCGTTGACCGCACCATCGATGATCAGCACCGAGGCCCAGCCGAGCGCATCGAAGCGCGCCCGCAACGCCTTGGTCTTCGCCTCGTCGAGGCGAGCTTCGTCAACCACCACCAGCTTGCCTTCTGCCTGCTTGGCGGAAAGCGCGGTCTTCAGGCCGAGCCGCCGCACCTTTTTTTGCAGGTCGAAGCCGTGGCTGCGCACGACCGGGCCGAAAATCACCGCACCGCCGCGAAACTGCGGCGAGCGCAGGCTGCCCTGACGGGCTCGGCCCGTGCCCTTCTGCTTGTACGGCTTCTTGGTCGTGCCGCTGATGTCGCTGACGCCTTTGGTCTTGTGGGTGCCGGCGCGGCGCTTGGCGAGCTGCCAGTTGACGACGCGGGCGAGGATGTCGCGGCGCACCGGCAAACCGAACACCTCCTCGGCCAGCTCGATATCGCCAACTTCTTTATTGTCGAGATTGCGGACGGTCAATTTCATGGCGCCGGCTCCCCAGCTGATTCAGGGGCCGCTTCAGGCGCCGGCTCTGCCGCCGTATCCGGGGCCGCCTCAGGGGCTGCCGCTTCACGGTCGCCCCTGAGAGCGGCAGGGAACGGCAGCCCATCGGGCGCCTTGCGCTTGACCGCATCCTTGATCAGCACCCAGCCGCCTTCGCTGCCCGGCACCGAGCCCTTGATCATCAGGACGCCGCGGTCGGCGTCGGCGACGACGATCTCGAGGCTTTGCGTCGTCACCCGCTCGGCTCCGAGATGGCCGGCCATCTTCTTGTTCTTGAAGGTCTTGCCCGGATCCTGCCGCTGCCCGGTAGAACCCAGACTCCGATGCGACACCGAGACGCCGTGAGTCGCACGCAACCCGCCAAAATTCCACCGCTTCATGCCGCCGGCAAAACCCTTGCCGATGCTGGTGCCGGTCACGTCGACATACTGGCCGGGGACAAAATGCGCCGCGGTGATCTCGGCGCCGACATCGACAAGCGCGTTCTCGGATACCCGGAATTCCGCCAGCCGCGCCTTCGGCTCGACCTTGGCCTTGGCGAAGTGGCCGCGCTGCGGCTTTGTCACGTTCTTGACCTTGGCCGTGCCGACGCCAAGCTGCAGCGCGGTGTAGCCGTCCTTGTCCTGGGTACGCTGGGCGACGACCTGGCAATTGGCGACGCGCAGCACCGTCACAGCGACGTGGTTGCCCTCGCCGGTGAACACCCGGGTCATGCCGAGCTTCTGCGCGATCAGACCGGTCCGCATCACCCGCCCCTACAGCTTGATCTCGACATCAACGCCGGCAGCGAGATCGAGCTTCATCAGCGCATCGACGGTCTGCGGCGTCGGATCGACGATGTCGAGCACCCGCTTATGGGTGCGGATCTCGAACTGCTCGCGCGATTTCTTGTCGACATGCGGCGAGCGCAGCACCGTGAACTTCTCGATCTTTGTCGGCAGCGGGATCGGCCCCCGCACCCGCGCGCCGGTGCGCTTGGCTGTGTTGACGATCTCGCTCGTCGACTGATCGAGCACGCGGTGGTCGTAGGCGCGCAGCCGAATTCGGATGTTCTGATTGTCGCCTACCATCTCTCGTGCTCCCCCGCGGCGGCCATTTCACCCGGACCGCCGGCGTCCCGCCGGCATGCCGGCCAGAGGCCGGCAATCCGATAATGCTGGCTCGCTGCCATTCTATTTCAGGACTTGGCTATTTCAGGATTTTGGCGACGACGCCGGCGCCGACGGTGCGGCCGCCTTCGCGGATCGCAAAGCGCAGCCCCTCATCCATCGCGATCGGCACCAAGAGCTCCACCTCCATCGTGATGTTGTCGCCCGGCATCACCATCTCGGTGCCCTCGGGGAGCGTGACCGTGCCGGTCACATCGGTCGTGCGGAAGTAGAACTGCGGCCGGTAATTAGCGAAGAACGGCGTGTGCCGGCCGCCCTCCTCTTTGGTCAGCACGTAAGCCTCGCAC
>VAZR01000012.1 GCA_005888515.1 Alphaproteobacteria bacterium
CAGATGCGGCAGTCGTGTGGGGGGCACGGCCGCAGATCGGAGCGGGGGGAACATGGGACCATCGTGCCCGTTATCACACCGCAAACATCAGCACCGCGAACCTTTTTAGCGTACTTCGATGTTTACACAATGGATGCAACGCTGTTGCGGTCGACGCGCTGTCGATTGAGGTGAAAAATGCGATTCGACGATGGCATCTTTGGGCTTTACGCGCAGAGCTACGAAAACCGCCGCGAGGTGGAATACAGCCTCGAGGATTATCTCCGAGCCTGCTCTGACGACGCGGCGTTTTACGCCGGGCCCGCCGAGCGCCTGCTGAAGGCGATCGGCGAACCGGTCATGGTCGACACCGCCCAGGACCCGCGCCTGGGCCGGATCTTCATGAACCGGACCATCAAGGTCTACCCGGCCTTTGCCGATGATTTCTTCGGCATGGAGGACACGATCGAGCGGATCGTCGGGTTCTTCCGCCATGCCGCGCAGGGCCTCGAGGAACGCAAGCAGGTGCTCTATCTGCTGGGCCCGGTTGGCGGCGGCAAATCCTCCCTCGCCGAGCGGTTGAAGCAGCTGATGGAGAAGGAGCCGGTTTACGTCTTGAAGGCCGGCAACGAAATCAGCCCGGTGTTCGAAAGTCCGCTCGGGCTGTTCGACCCGCTGACCTTTGGCGAGGAAATCGAGAAGCGCTACGGCGTGCCGAAGCGGCGCCTGACCGGGACGATCTCGCCCTGGGCGGTGAAACGCCTCGAGGAGTTCGGCGGCGACATCACCAAGTTCACCGTCGTGCGCATGCAGCCGTCGCGGCTGAAGCAGATCTGCGTCGCCAAGACCGAGCCCGGCGACGAGAACAACCAGGACGTCGCCAGCCTGGTCGGCAAGGTCGATATCCGCAAGCTGGAGATGTACAGCCAGAACGATCCCGACGCCTATTCCTTCTCGGGCGGCCTCAACCGCACGACGCAGGGATTGATGGAATTCGTCGAGATGTTCAAGGCCCCCATCAAGATGCTGCATCCGTTACTAACGGCGACGCAGGAGGGCAACTACGCCGGCACCGAGAACATCGGCGGCATCCCCTATCAGGGCATCATCCTGGCGCACTCGAACGAGGCGGAGTGGCAGAGCTTCAAGAACAACAAGAACAACGAAGCCTTCATCGACCGCATCTCGGTCATCAAGGTGCCGTACTGCCTGCGCTCCACCGAGGAGCGCAAGATCTACGAGAAGCTGCTGCAGAACAGCGAGCTGGCGAACGCGGCCTGCGCACCGTCAACCCTCGACATCCTGTCGCGCTTCTGCGTGCTGTCGCGGCTGAAGGCGCACGAAAACTCCAACCTTTATTCGAAGATGCGGGTCTATGACGGCGAAAGCCTGAAAGACACCGATCCGCGCGCCAAATCGGCGCAGGAATATCGCGATGCGGCCGGCGTCGACGAGGGCATGGACGGCATCTCCACCCGCTTCGCGTTCAAGGTGCTGTCCGGCACCTTCAACTTCGACACGCAGGAGATCGCCGCCGATCCGGTGCACCTGATGTATGTGCTGGAGCAGTCGATCTGGCGCGAGCAGTTCCCGGAAGAGACGGAGAAGAAATATCTCAACTTCATCAAGGCCGAGCTGGCGCCGCGTTATGCCGAATTCATCGGCCACGAGATCCAGAAGGCCTATCTGGAGTCCTATTCCGATTACGGGCAGAACCTGTTCGACCGCTACGTCGCGTACGCCGATGCGTGGATCGAGGATCAGGACTACAAGGATCCCGATACCGGTCAGCTGATGAATCGCGAGCTCTTGAACCAGGAGCTGTCCAAGATCGAGAAGCCGGCGGGCATCGCCAATCCGAAGGACTTCCGCAACGAGGTCGTCAAATTCGCATTGCGGGCCCGCGCCGCAGCGGGGGGACGCAATCCGTCCTGGACCTCGTATGAAAAGCTGCGCGAGGTCATCGAGCGGCGCATGTTCTCGCAGGTCGAGGATTTGCTGCCGGTGATCAGCTTCGGCAGCAAGAAGGACTCGGATACCGAGAAGAAGCACGCCGATTTCGTCGAACGCATGGTCGAGCGCGGCTACACTGAGCGGCAGGTCCGCCGGCTGGTCGAGTGGTACATGCGGGTCAACAAGGCCGGCTAGGCAGCGACACCGCAGGCAAGCGCCAGCTGGCCGGAGGTAGTTCGATGAACATTGTCGATCGCCGCCCTAACCCGAAAGGCAAGAGCCTCAGCAACCGTCAGCGGTTCCTGGGCCGCGCCCGGGTCGAGGTCAAATCGGCCGTGCAGGAGGCTTTGCGCAAGCGCAAGGTCGCCGATGTCGAGCACGGCGAGAAGGTCGCGATCCCGACCCGCGGCATCTCGGAGCCGATCTTTCATCATAACCGGCGCACCGGAAAGACCGATCACGTCATCCCGGGCAACAAGGAATATGTCCGCGGCGACGAGATCCCGCGTCCGACCGGCGGCGAGGGACAAGGCGGCCGCGAGGGCAGCCCGGATGGCAGCGGCGAGGACGCGTTCGAGTTCACGCTGTCGAAGGAAGAGTTCCTCGACATGTTCTTCGAGGATCTCGAACTGCCGGATCTGGTCAAAAAGAGCCTGAAGGACACCACCGCCGTCGATCTGCAGCGCGCCGGCTACACCGTCACCGGCAACCCGTCAAATCTCAGCGTGCCGCGCACCCTGCGCAACAGCATGGGCCGTCGCATCGCGCTGCACCGTCCGAAACTCGCGGAGATCGAGAAGGCGCAGCAGGCGCTCGAAGAGGCGCGCGAGGCCGGCGATGAAGAGGAAATCGCCCGCTTGACGCGCGAGTTCGAACGCCTCGAACGGCGCAGCAAGATCATCCCGTATATCGACCCGATCGATGTGCGTTATCGCCGCTTTGACCGTGTGCCGCGGCCAAACACCGAAGCCGTCATGTTCTGCCTGATGGATGTGTCCGGCTCGATGACCGAAGCGATGAAGGATCTCGCCAAACGGTTCTTCATGCTGCTGCACGTCTTTCTGACCCGGCGCTACCGGACCGTCGACGTCGTCTTCATCCGCCATACCAGCACGGCCGAGGAGGTCGATGAAGAGACGTTCTTCTACAGCCGCGAGACCGGCGGCACGGTGGTGTCGACGGCGCTCGAAAAGATGCTC
>VAZR01000018.1 GCA_005888515.1 Alphaproteobacteria bacterium
CGGGACATTGCCGTCGACTTCGCATTCGAGCGCCGCAGCGATCGAACCGAGAATGGTCGCGGACACTTCCGACCCGTCGCCGATCATCGCCAAGGTCGCATAAGCGAGAAGCGCGTCGCCGGCGCCCACCGCATCGACAATCCGCTCGGCAAAGCTGTCGACCACAAAGAAGGAACGCAGGTCATTGCCCTTGCCCGGCCGGCAGGTCAGCACGCCGCGATCGCCGAGCTTCAGCATCACCATTCGGCAGCCCGATTCCTCGTGCAGTTGCGCGGCAAGCGGCCGCACGCCGGTGTCCTGGTCGGCAAGCGCAAAGCGCGCCTCGCGCTCGTTGGGTGTGATCAGGTCGAAGCCCTTGAAATCGAGGATGTTGCCCCACCGGCTTGCAACCTGGCTGTCGGCGACCCGGAAGGCGCCGGGCGGCAGGGCGCTGATCAGCTTGGGGATCGTGCGGCGGTTGAAGATGCCGTGGCGAAAATCGCTGAACACTACTGCGTCGCTCCGAGTGCCCTCGATCTGTTCGGTCATCGATCCCAGGATCGAATCGGAAATCGACCGATTATCGAGCGTATCCACCTTCAGCAGGCGGTAATCGCCGCAGACAAAGGCGTTCTTCTGCGTCGTCGGCCGGGTACGATCGATAATCGGCTTCGCGCGGACGCCGGCCTTCTCGAGGCCGTCGACGACGAAATCGCGCATCGGATCGTCGCCGAGCACCGTCGTAAAAGTGACCTCGGCCCCCGCCGCTGCGAGATGAGCCGCTACGATAGCGGCGCCGCCGATAAAATCCTGGCGCCCATCGAACCGCACGCTCGGTGTCGGCGTCTTGGTCATGCCGCCGATCATCGTCGTATGGGTGAGGCTGTCGACGATCGTATCGCCGACGACATGCACTGCGATGCCGCGGAACTTGCCCAGGAGCTGATGCAGCTGCTCGAAAGCGATCCCCTCGGCCTGCATCAGCATCAGCAATTTGTCGATCGTGATGTCGGGCGGCCCCGATTCGATCAGCGCCGAGGAGGAGTAGACGATGTCGCCGGGAGTAAACAGCACCTCGCCGCCGTAGCGCTCGACGATCGCGATCTCCTCCTGGGTCTGCGGATGCAACCCGCCATTCTGATATTCATAACCTTTGGCGAAGAAATCGGGCTGGATGCGCGCCAAATTCCGCAGTGGCGTCGCATCCTCGTCGATAACGACGTAGTCGACCATTTCGAGCGCGGCGAGATTGAGGGCGCGCAGCTCCTGCGGCACAAACGGCCGGTAATGCGCCTTGTGGATATGGACGTCCGTGGTCAGGCTGGCGACCAGGAGATCGGCTTTGCTCTTGGCATAGAGCAGATGCCGGAGATGGCCTGGATGCACCAGGTCGAAAACGCCGTGGCACATCACGATGGTGCGCGGCCTCGGCCTCGGCCCGAGCGCCTCGCACAGTTCGTCGACCGTCTTAATCTTGTGCCGGTAGGTATCCGATAACGGGTTCATGCGACTTGCCTCGGCCCGAGATAGTCAAACCAGATGCGGGTGGCGCGGGCGATCGATTCCGGATCCCATAAGGGTGCGTCACGCCATTTGTCGATCTCGGCCATCATCCGTCCGACCCCCTCCTCGAATGACACCTTCGGGCGCCAGCCGAGATCACGCGTGATCTTGCCGATATGCGCCCAGGTGACATCGGGCTCGCCCGGCCGCTTCGGAATGTAAGTGACGGGCCCGCCAATCAACTCGACAAGCCGATTGACCGATTGCGGATTGCCGGCGCCAAGATTCCAGATCTGGCCGGTCAGCGGCGTTTCGGCGGCCAGCAGGAACGCTTCGGCGACATCGCTCGCATAGACAAAATCCCGCCGCTGCGTGCCATCGCCGACGACGGTAAAGGGTGTCCCCGCAAGCTTCTGCTTGAAAAAGACGCCGAAGACCGCCCCGTAAGCACCGGTCGTACGCACCCGCGTACCATAGGCGTTGAAGATGCGGATCGAGTTGACCGGCAGCCCATACACCTGATGCCAATGCAACGCGGCCTGCTCGCCTTGATATTTTGATAAGGCATAGGGGTATTGCGGCCCGATCGGGTGATCCTCGTCGGTCGGCGCCGCGGCGAGCCCGTAACAGGACGACGAAGCAGCGTAGACGAGCTTCTTGACCTTGGCGGCGCGCGCCGCCTCGAGCACGCGCACCGTGCCCTGGACGTTGGTGTCCATGTACTCGGTCGGGCGCTCGATCGACGGGACGATGTCGCCGATCCCGGCAAAATGAAACACCAAGCTGGCGTCGGCGAAGACCCCGGCATCCGGCGTAAGCGCACGGATATCGAGCCGCTCGAAGGCCAGCGCGGTGTTGCCCGCCTGCTGAGCCAGGTTGCTTTCCCGCCCGCCCACCAGATTATCGATGACCCGGACGCGGAAGCCCCGCGCCAGCAGACAATCGACCATATGACTGCCGATGAAGCCGGCGCCTCCGGTGACGATCGCGATTGGCCGGCCGGCACTCATGTGGCGCCGATCCGCTTCATCGTGCGGACGTTGTAGTACCAGTCATTATCGAAGCTGTCGTCCAGCAGGTGATTGCGGAAGGCACGGGCGAGATCGCGTACCGCATCCTCGATTGTACGCTTTGGCCGATAACCAAGCAGCCGGAACACCTTGTCGGAATTGACGTGATACGAGCGGTTGTCGTCCGACGGAGTGGTGACGATGTCGATCTTGCCTTTATCGGGGAATTCCTCGCTGACAATCTTCTGCACCATCAGCGCGATATCAGCGATCGAATGGTTTTCAAAGCCGATGTTGAAAACCTCACCATGGATCTTTTCGTGCGGCGCCGTCAGCATCAGCTCATAGGCATCGACCATGTCCTCGATGTGCAGGTTGGGCCGCATTTGCAACCCGCCGAATACGGTGATTACGCCCTTGTTGACGGCATGATTGGTCAGGATATTGACCGACAGGTCGAGCCGGGTGCGCCGGCTGTAGCCGCAGACCGTCGCGGGACGGATCGTCACGCATGTGAAGTCATCGGATTTGTGCTTCCACAGGACCGGTTCGCACATCCCCTTGAACTTGTTGTAGAGCGTCAGCGGCACCAACGGATGATCTTCGGTGACATCCGGCGAGTTGCTGACGCCGTAAACCGAACTCGATGAGCAATAGACGAAACGCTTGACGCCGGCCTCCTTTGCAGCGGTGACAATCGGCTCGAAGCAGTCGTAATTGATCGTTTTCGATAGCCTCTCGTCGAGTTCGAAACTGGCATCGTTGGAGATACAGGCGAGGTGCAGTACCGCATCCTGGCCTTTAAACAGGGGCGCCAGCTTCTCCTTGTCGCGGATGTCGCCCTGCACGACCCGCAATTTCTGGTGGTTAGGCAGCCGGCACCCGAAGAACAGCTTGTCGTAAACGGTAACCTGATAGCCTGACTGCAAAAGACGGGGGGTTAGGACATGGCCGACATAGCCGGCCCCGCCGGTAATCAGTACGTTTTCCATTATTACCCGAATGCTCGTTGCGAACTCACGCTGCCGCGGTCGCCCGCGGACCGGTATCGATCGAAAATCCGGCCGCAACCGCGTCGCGATAAAACATCTCGACGGTCTCCAGCGAGTATTGGTCGAGATCTTTCCCGACTAGGCCGAGCTTGCCGAGCACATCATGCGTGACGGTAATGATGTGGCAGCCGATCGTGTCGGCCTGGAAGATGTTGAGCAATTCGCGCGGGCTCGCCCAAAGCAATTCCGCTTTCGGGCGCTCGCTCAAGACCTGCACCGCTTCCTGCATCAGCGGCACCGGATCAACACCGCTGTCGGCAACCCGGCCGGCGAAGACCGAGACGATGGCCGGCGTTTCCGGGGCGAGCAACGCGGCGATGCGCGCTACCTGATGCGGTGTAAACACGGCGGTGACATTGATCGCAATGCCCTCGCCCGACAATTCCTCGATGACCCGGCCCATGAACTCGCGCTGCGTGTTCATCACCGGGATTTTGACGTTGACGTTCTTGCCCCAGGAGGCGATCGCGCGCGCTTGCCGGACCATGTCCAGCGGCTCGTCGGCAAAGACCTCGAAGGAGATCGGCCGGTCGGGGACCGCGGCCAGCAAGCGGCGGGCGAAGCCTTCGTAATCGCTTACCCCAGCCTTGCGCATCAGCGTCGGATTAGTCGTGAAGCCTTTAATCAGCGGATTTTTGTACATCGCAAGGACGCCGTCGAAATCCGCTCCGTCGGCAAAGATTTTGACGCCGAGCCGGCTCAGCCGTTGATCCATGTTTAAATCCCCCAGCTCCCCTTCGCCTTATATGCCAGAAACCGGCGTACGGCGGCAACCCATTCGAGGCGGTCGACCTCAGGCCTCGCGCAACACGACGTCTGCCGCTTCGACAAGCGATTTTACGACGAAATCGGCTCCGGCCGGATGCTCGTCGCGGTAGTCGAGATCGATGAAGATCGTGCGGCAACCGGCCGCACGCCCGGCCTTGACGTCGCTCGCCCGGTCTCCGATCATGAAGCTCCGCGTGCAGTCGATCCCGAACTGCGCCGCGGCACGGTGCAGCATCCCGGCCTTGGGCTTGCGGCAATCGCAGTCCGCGTCATGCCGGTGATAACACGCCTCGATGGCATCGACCGGCAGCAGAGCGGTGAGCCGCCGGTGCATTTCCTCGACCGTGTCGAGCGGGGTACGGCCATAGCCGACATCGGGCTGATTGGTCACGACGATCAGCCGGAAACCCGCCGCCTTCATCTGCGCCGTCGCCTCGGCTGCATTCTCGTAGAGCCGAAAATCTTCAAGGCAGCGCGGCGCAAAAGAGCGGCCATCACGGAATTGCGGCACCGTCAGCACGCCATCGCGATCGAGGAATACTGCGCGCGCGGCAGATCCGGCGCTCACCATTTGGTGCGTTGCGTCTGCAGAACCGGGTGGGAAACGAGGCAACCCGTGCCGTGCCGTATAGCCGGTGCTGCGGCCGACGACGCCGAACACCTTGGCGCCGCGCTCGCGTGCAAGATCGATCGCTCGCACCAGATTGACGCTGATGTTGCGCTCGGCATCGCCGCCGCCGACCGAAAAGATCAGCAGCCCATCTTTCGGACTGAGCCGGCTGACCTCAAGCCAGCCGGCGAAGACGGTGTCCCAGCCTTCGTCATTGGTGCGGGCGGTCAATTCGGAGACGTTGTCGATCGGCGAATACGCCTCGATGCCGCACAACTTGCGGAAATCGTTGACGGCATGGCTGCAATTGCCGGCGCTACCGCCAACACCGAGCAGAAACAGGCGACCGTCGCGGTCGCGCAAAGCGGCGAGCTCGCCGGCCAACCGCTCGATCGCCGCCATATCGATTTCCGCCGCAATCTTGGAGATTGAGCCAAAAAATTGCCGAACGTGATCCGCCATTCTCGCCACTAGGAGTTGTATGGAGCCTCATCGGCTCATACCCGATGTGCTGGTGCATTGCAATCCTAGCGGCTGAGGCGCTAGGAATGCCCGATGCTTCTCTTTCCGAACGGGCCCGCTCCGACGCCGAGCGCCCAGACCGCCATTCGTTATCCGTAATGGCCGCAACCGTCGTCGGTTTCGCCGGCATGACGCATCTCGGGGTCGTCTCCGCCGTCGCTACGGCGGCGCGCGGCTTCTCGGTCATCGGCTATGACAAGGACCGCGAGCTGGTCGCCCGACTGCGGTCCGGTGCGATGCCGGTCATCGAACCGCAGTTGGACGACCTGGCCGCGGAACATCGGGAGCGGATCGGCTTCACCGCCGAGGCCGGCGATCTGGCGCGCTGCGATGTCATTTTCATCGCCGCCGACGTTCCGACCGATGATCAAGCAAAAAGCGATCTCGCGCCGATATCTGCCCTGGTCGACACGGTATCCCGCCAGCTCCACGAGAATGCCATTCTCGTCGTACTGTGCCAGGTCCCGCCGGGTTTTACCCGCGCGATCGGCACGGTCCCGGCCGAGCGACTGATCTATCAGGTGGAAACGCTGGTATTCGGCCGGGCTGTCGAGCGGGCGCTCCATCCCGAGCGCTTCATTATCGGCTGCGCTGATCCAGCCAAACCGTTGCCGGCGCGCTACCGCGAGCTTCTGGAGGCGTTCGGTTGCCCGATCCTGCCGATGCGCTATGAGAGTGCCGAGTTGGCGAAAATCAGCATCAATTTCTGCCTCGTCGCCTCGATCGGCGTGGCCAATACGCTTGCCGAGCTGTGCGAGGCGATCGGCGCCGATTGGGCCGAGATCATTCCGGCGCTGCGGCTCGACCGCCGGATCGGGCCGCACAGCTATCTCGCTCCCGGGCTCGGCATTGCCGGCGGCAATCTGGAACGCGATCTGCGCACGGTGCTCGACCTCGCGGCCGAATGCCACACCGATAGCGGCATCGTGCAGGCGTGGATCGCCAACTCGCGTCATCGGCGCGACTGGTGCTGGCGAGTTCTGAACAACGCAGTGCTGACAAAAAACCCGGCGGCGCGGATCGCAGTCCTGGGCCTCGCCTACAAGGAGAATACCCATTCGACCAAGAATTCGCCGGCGCTGGCACTGGTGGAGCAGTTGCGGGGCTACGATGTCCGCGCGCATGACCCGGTCGTGCCGGCGAGCGCTGCCCCACATGCGAAAGCCAGCACCGATGCCCGCTCCTGTGCCGCCGATGCCGACGTTCTGATCCTGGCGACGCCCTGGCCGGAATATCGCGAGCTGCGGATCGAGGATCTCGCGCGGCTGATGACCGGGCGGGTGCTGATCGATCCGTTCCGCCTGTTGGATGGCGCTGTGGCGGCGCGGGCGGGCTTTGAATATCACGCGCTTGGGATGCCGCCTCTGTTACCCTGCTGATACGAGCTCCGCGATGCTGATCCACAACAATACCGCCCCCATGCCGCCCGCCCGTGTCGTCGTGATGGGCGCGGGCGGGTTTGTCGGCAACGCGATCGCGAGCCGGCTGGAGCAAGACCGAGTCGACGTGCTGCGGCTTGGCCGGCGCGATATCGATCTGGTGGCACCCGAAGCTGCCGACCGGCTCGCCGAGCGGCTGCGGCCCGATGACGTGCTCGTCGCGGTTTCCGCCCTGGCGCCGTGCCGCAATTCCGAGATGCTGCGCGACAACATGATCATGGCGGCGGCGATGATCCGAGCTGCCGCGGCGGTGCCGCCGGCGCAAATCGTCAATATCAGCTCTGATGCCGTCTATGCCGACGCGCCGGTTCCGTTGCGCGAAGACTCGGTCAGAGCCCCGGAATCGCTGCACGGCGCCATGCACCTCGCCCGCGAGCTGATGTTTGCCGCCGAGGTCAAGACGCCGCTCGCGATCCTGCGCCCAAGCCTTCTCTACGGCGCGGCCGATCCGCACAACGGGTATGGCCCCAATCGCTTCCGGCGGCTCGCCGCGGCGGGCGAGCCGATTGTCCTGTTCGGAAACGGCGAGGAGCGGCGCGATCACGTGCTGATCGATGATGTCGCCGAGGTGGCGGCACGGGTCATTTACCGGCGCTCGGCCGGCGCGCTGAACATAGCGACCGGCGCGGTTGCGAGTTTTCGTGACATCGCTGAGATCGTAGTGCGCCTTTCCGGGCGGCCGGTGCCGATCCGGCCGACGCCACGCACCGGCCCGATGCCGCATAACGGCTATCGTCCGTTCGATCCGGCCGCGTGCTACGCTGCTTTTCCTGATTTCCGTTACGTGCCTCTGCCCGAGGGCTTGGCTAAGCTCCAAGCCGAAGCATAAGGCCGGGGAAGCTGACTTATCGCCGTAATAGCGTTCGCCAACTGCAATGCCACGCAAAAGCCGATGAACCGCTTTGCCGCCAAGGTGCTCTTCAGCTTCCTGCTCGTTGCCGCCGCGCCAGTCTACGCGAACACCTCGCAAGCGGTTGGCGTTATGCAGAAGTGGAAGTCCTCGGATAGATGCGCCAGACAGGCGCAGACCGCCTTTCCCGATTTTACACCGGAAGCAAATGCCAAGCGCGAAGCCAGCCTGAGGGCATGCCTGGAAGGAGGAGGGTTGCCGCCCCGAGATCGGGTGACGCCGGGACATTGACCCGCTGGGTCCATAGGGCTCGCCTTCAAATCACGGGAGCACCCCCGAGCACGTTTTTTGAAGACGGCCTAGCAAGCACGAATCCTGGACCTGGTCGGCGTGCTATCGCGATTTTGGGCGGATGCCCGGCGGCTTGGGTTGCGGCTGCACCATGCCCTTCGTGATCGTGACGGATTCGGTTCGATACTCCGGATCTTCCCACGGACCGGCGACGAGGACCCGGGCGCTCCCGAGATCAGGCACGTTCAGCACCCAGCGGTACTGAACATGGCGTGAGGACAGATCAATCGCGCCGCTGCCGGTTGCCGACATCTTCGGCGCGACAAGCTTCAGATCATTATTATGGAGAGTGCCATCGCTAATTGTGCCGCTCGCGGTTAGCGCTAGAAAATCAACATCTTTTTGCGTCGAGTTGCTCCGCGCACCGGGCCACGCAGCCCCGTTCGTGAAGTCGCCCAGACCCGAGCTCGTCAACTTACCATTGGCGAGTTCGATCTGACCATCGCCCGTTGAGGAGGAGATGATCTCCTGCGGGTTTCTACCGCGCCCGGCCAGGTTCATGAACAGATCGCCCTTGCCGATCCCGTGCAAATCGAAACGGATTGCCACGGCCGGTACCGCGCCGCTCCCGTCGGCAATGATCTTCCCCGTGCCGCTGCCGCCATAAAGGGTCATGTCGCTCAGGTCGAGCGCCAACTCGCCCCCTTTGAGGCGCAGCGCAAGCTCGCTCTCACCGATTTCGATGTCGCGAAAACGAAGCGCCTTGGCGCTGAGCCGCAGATCGGCATCCGCAATCCTGAGCGGGGAAAAATCGATTGGCGCTTCGCTCCAATGCGGGGAGGTATCGCTTCCTGCCGCCTGGGGCAGCGTTGCAGCAGTTGCTTCGCTCGGCACGGCTGGCGCTGACCGCGCCAAAGACGATGGCGCCGCCGGCCACGGCTTCAGGTACGGATTGAGATCGAGGGTGTCCAGTTTCAGCTGTCCCGATATGGCCGGACGCGCCCCGCCGCGATCAAGGCTCAATGCTCCCTGCGCTGCGATCGCATCGAGCGTGATCTCGGAGTCGGTAAGAGCAATTTTCGACCCAACAGCGTCGATCTTGCCGTTGACCGAAAGTCGGCCGAGACCAGTCTCTGCCGTCATTAACCGGATGCCGGCCCAGTCGGCAAAATTGTGAACCGACGGCAAGTTGAGGCGGATCGTGCCGGCCGCTTTGGCGGGCCGCCGGGTACCGATAACGCCCGCGAACTCGGCCTGGATCTCTGTTGAGAGCAGACGAATTGAGGTCGCGCTTGTCTCGCCTCGCATCAGCGCGTCCGGCGATGTCGCGGTCAGGGCAATGTTTACCGTTTTGCCGTTCCAGATGGCTGAGCCCTCGGCCTTCGCCGGCCCATGCAAGGTGGGCATCGAAAAGTTCGCGGCGAGATCCGTCGCCAAGTGGTTGATGCTCTTGCGCTGATCGACATACTCCAGCGCGCCGCGCGCGATCGTGAGATCGGCAATGGTGACGGTGAACGAGCCTCCGTTGCCGGCCGCTACCGCCGTCGGCTGAGGGACCGTTGCCCGGGGGAAGATCCAGTTCCTTCGACCCTGCTTGTCGATTTCGAAATGGATTGTGGGCTGCGTCAGCTCGGCCCGGTCGATCTCGATCGCGCCGTGCAACAGTGGCAACAGCCTCACCGAAAATTCGATTCGCTTCGCCCGCAGCAAATCGGAGCCAAAGCCGCCGGGCGGGTTCGACAAGCTCACGTCGTCCGCCGCGAGCTCCAGTTTTGGCAGAAACGAGACCCGTATCGGCCCGGCAATCCGCAGATCGCGACCGGTCTTGTCCCTGACTAGGCGCGCTATCTTTTCGTTGACGAAATCGTCAGGAACGAGGAGTGGCGCGGCCAAAGCAGCGATCAAAATCGCCGCGATCGTCGCCGCCGTGGCGATCGCCAGCTTTTTCACGCCATAGCTCCTGGAAGCGTCGCACCCGCCCGCGCGGCTGGACGCGGCCGGGCGGAATGGCACGACAGCTTTAGCGTCCGACCCGCTTCCCTCGAAAGCGACAAAGCGGCGCAGGTCGTGATGCGGATGCCCTAAGCCGGGGCGGCTGATGCGCCCGATCTATGGCTTTTTGTTTGCGTCTGCTGTGTTGCCGGCCGGCGCATCCGCCGGCGTTCCGCCGGCGTGAAAGTCGAGCGACACGCCGTTCATGCAATAGCGCAACCCGGTGGGGGCCGGCCCGTCTTCGAAGACATGTCCGAGGTGTCCGCCGCAACGGCGGCAATGGACCTCGGTGCGGCTCATGAAAAAGCTCCGGTCGGTTTCGGTCTCGACGGCTTCCTCGAGCGGCGCCGAGAAGCTCGGCCAGCCCGTGCCGCTGTTGAATTTGCTGCCGGCGTCGAACAGCGGCTGGCCGCAGCCGGCACAGTGATAGATCCCGGCGCCATATTGCTTGTCGAGCGGGCTTGCGCCGGCGCGTTCAGTACCGTGCTGACGCAGTACCCGGTACTGCTCCGGTGACAGCCGCTGACGCCATTCCTCGTCGCTGAGCGCGACGTCGAAATGCTTGTCCGCCCCGGCTTTGGATGACGCGCCGCGGCCGCTCAGGCGGCCCAACAAACCTTCTGCCATTTTCGCTTGCCTCGCCGACAGCGGTGGATCCCGCCATCACTATATCGCGCGCGCCGGCGCTGTCGTGAAGGGGCGGCGCGACAGACCGGTCAACCGAAGCTGATTTTCGCGTTTAGTGGATGCGCTCGCCGATCTCGGGTTCGGGGCGCAGCAACTCCGCGGTCGAGCGCGCGATCCAGCACCAGACCACGCAAGTCAACTCGTCATCGCCGCCGCGAAACCGCTCGGCTTCGCGTTCCGCGATGCCGACCGCCTCGGAGCCATGCCGCCGCACCAGCAGCAGCGCGGCCTCCCAGATCTTGCGCTCGTTGGTCATCATCATGATCGTAAATCCCGCCGAGCCGGTTCGGTTCCACGGAAACCGGAGTGCGTCTTGAAAGACAACGGGTCTGCGCAATATCTTGTTATCTACACGGGAGAATATACTGCATCCTGGTTGCGCCGGGTGCAAGCCTCCCTATAATCGCCGCCATCATGCCGGACCTGTTCGACAGCCTGACACCTGCCAAACCAAACGGCTCCGGCGACAGCTATTCCGCGAAAGATATCGAAGTCCTGGAAGGCTTGGAGCCGGTGCGCCGGCGCCCCGGCATGTATGTCGGCGGCACCGACGAGCGAGCCTTGCATCATCTCGCCGCCGAGGCGCTCGACAACGCGATGGACGAGGCGGTTGCGGGCTTCGCGACGCGAATCGAACTCGAGCTCAATGCCGCGGGATGGGTCACGGTTCGCGATAATGGGCGCGGCATTCCGGTCGATCCGCATCCCCGTTTTCCGAAAAAATCGGCGCTCGAAATCATCCTGACGATGCTGCATTCCGGCGGCAAGTTTGGCGGTGACGCGTACAAGACCTCGGGCGGGCTGCACGGTGTCGGCATCTCCGTCGTCAACGCGCTATCCGATGCGCTCGAAGTCGAGGTCGCGCGCGACCGCCGGCTCTGGCAGCAAAGCTATCGCCAGGGCGTGCCGCAGGCGCGGGTCAAGGATTGCGGTCCGGTGCAGAACCGGCGCGGTACGGTCTTAAGCTTTCATCCCGACCCCGAGATCTTTGGCGACGCGGCGTTCCGCCCGGCCCTGCTGTACCGCATGGCGCGCTCGAAGGCGTATCTGTTCCGCGGGGTCGAGATCCGCTGGCGCTGCGACCCGTCGGTGCCGCGGCCCGAGGGCGTCCCCCTCGAGGCGCGGCTGCATTTTCCGAACGGTCTCGGCGATTTTCTCACCGCCAGCCTGACGGATCGTGAGCTGCTGACCCCAAAGCCGTTTCTCGGCCAGGTCGATTTTCCCGATGATCGCCCTGGCGGCGGCAGCGTCGAATGGGCCGTCGTGTGGCCCGAGGAGGAAGAGGACGGGTTCTGCCATTCCTATTGCAACACGATCCCGACGCCGGAAGGCGGCACCCACGAAGCCGGGCTGCGCACGGTGCTGACCCGCGGCATCAAAGCGTATGGCGAATTGATCGGTCACCGCCGCGTCGGCCCGGCGACTGGCGACGATGTCATTGCCGGCGCGGCGATGCTCCTGTCGTTGTTTCTGCGCGACCCGCAGTTCCAGGGACAGACCAAGGAACGGCTGGCCTCGGCGGAGGCAGCGCGACTCGTCGAAACCGCGGTGCGCGACCATTTCGACCACTGGCTCAGCGCTGACCCGGCGACCAGCCGGACGCTGCTCGACCGCATCAGCGAGCGCGCCGAGGAGCGGCAGCGGCGGCGCCAGCAGCGCGAGATGTCGCGCAAGAGCGCGACCCGCAAATTGCGCCTGCCGGGAAAGCTTGCCGATTGCACCCGCGACAGCGCCGCCGGCACCGAGATCTTTCTCGTCGAGGGCGACAGCGCCGGCGGCTCGGCAAAGCAGGCGCGCGACCGCGAGACGCAGGCGATTCTGCCGCTGCGCGGCAAGATCCTCAACGTCGCGAGCGCGTCGGCCGACAAGATGCGGGCAAACCAGGAGCTCAGCGATATCGTGCTGGCACTCGGCTGCGGCACGGGCTCGCATTATCGCGATGAGGCGCTGCGCTACGAACGGGTCATCATCATGACCGATGCCGACGTTGACGGCGCGCATATCGCCTCGCTGCTGATGACGTTTTTCTTCCGCGAGATGGCAAAGCTTGTCGATAACGGGCACCTGTTTCTGGCATTGCCGCCGCTTTACCGGCTGACCCAGGGTGAGGTGACGCACTATGCGCGCGACGATGCGCATCGCGAGGAATTGCTGGAGAGCGCGTTCAACGGCCGCGGCAAGATCGAGATCAGCCGTTTCAAGGGCCTCGGCGAGATGCCGGCGCGCTATCTCCGCGCGACGACGATGGATCCGGCGCAGCGCACCCTGCTGCGGGTCAAGTTGCCGGAGCGCGCCGATCCGGCGGCCCTCGAAAGCGCCGATGAGGGTTACGAGCGCACCGAAAAGCTGGTCGAGACATTGATGGGACGGCGCCCCGAATTGCGCTTCGACTACATCCAGAAAAACGCCCGCTTCGCTCGCGACCTCGATCTGTAAAACATCGCTAAAAAGCTAGGCCCGGTAGAGTTTACCGGTCCGCGCGCAAGTTGCCTTCGCGGCAACTGCACGACAAAAATCTGCGCCCGCGGCGTAGGGACCTTGCGTTGATCTGCGCTTCCGCTTACCTAGTTGGCCGTCGACCCGTTTGGGTTCGGCCTCACTGCCGGCGTTCGGCCACGAACCCCCGACCGTGTTCCCCGATCCAACGACGTCCGATCCGCCGCACGGCGTGTGCGGCGGCCTGAATACCAACTGGAGTTACTGCGAATGGCGACCGGTACGGTCAAATGGTTCAATTCCCAGAAAGGTTACGGATTCATCCAGCCGACGACTGGGGGCGCTGACGTTTTCGTTCATATCTCCGCTGTCGAGCGGGCCGGTATGGACGGTCTCAATGAAGGCCAAAAGCTGACTTACGAGCTTGAACAAGGCCAGCGCGGTCGGGTGTCGGCCGTCAATTTGCGTCCGGCCTAACCGTCGGTCGTCAAAGGGGGCGCTTCGGCGCCCCTTTTCCTTGTCACAAACCCCGCAACAACCAAGGAGTAATCATTGCCAAAAGAAGACCTGATCGAATTCGAAGGCACCGTCATGGAGCTGCTGCCTGACGCGCGGTTCCGGGTGCGGCTCGATAATGGCCATGAAACGCTGGCCTACTCATCCGGAAAGATGAAGAAAAACCGCATCCGCATTCTCGCCGGCGATCGCGTCACAGTCGAAATGACGCCCTACGACCTGACCAAAGGCCGCATCAATTTCCGGCATAAAGATACCGCCGCGCCGCCGATCATGCCGCGCCCGCAGTTCCGCCGGCGGTGACCTCTGCGGCTCAGTCCTGTTCTACGGGCATGGCTGAAATCAGCGAAAAACCTTGACTTTCGGCTGGTTATCCCCAAATAAACTGCGGGCGATCCGCCCGCCTAGACCTTGCGTAAGGCAACAAATTCTCAATGAATTTTAACGAACTGGGACTCTCGCCTGAACTTCTTCAGGCGATAACGGACACAGGCTACACCACCCCCACCCCGATCCAAGAGCAAGCCATTCCCGTCGTGGCCGGTGGCCGCGACGTGCTCGGTTGTGCCCAAACCGGCACCGGCAAGACCGCCAGCTTTGCCCTGCCAATGATCGACAAGCTCGCCGCCGGCCGGTCGCGGGCGCGCATGCCGCGCTCTCTGATCCTGGAGCCGACCCGCGAATTGGCGACTCAGGTCGAGGCGTCCTTCGAGCGCTACGGCAAGCATCACCGGTTGTCGACCGCGCTGTTGATCGGCGGCGAAAGCTTTGGCGATCAGCTAAAGAAGCTCGACCGCGGCGTCGATGTGCTGATCGCCACGCCGGGCCGGATGCTCGACCTGTTCGAGCGCGGCAAGATCCTGTTATCGGATGTGCGCATCCTGGTCATCGACGAGGCCGACCGGATGCTCGATATGGGGTTCATCCCCGATGTCGAGCGCATCGTCGGCCTGTTATCGAAGACGCGGCAGACGCTGTTCTTCTCGGCGACGATGCCGCCGGAAATCCGCCGCCTGGCCGACGCCTTTCTGAAGGAGCCGGTCGCGATCTCGGTCTCCCCGCCCGCCTCGCCGGCGGAAACCGTTGCGCAATCGGTGGTTGTCGTCGCGCCGGAAGACAAGCGCGAGGCGCTGCGCCGCCTGATCGGCAGCGAGGACGTCAAAAACGCGCTGATCTTCTGCAATCGCAAGCGCGATGTCGATATCCTGCAGCGCTCGTTGACCCGCCACGGTTTCGATGCGGCGGCGCTGCATGGCGACATGTCGCAGCCGAAGCGCACCGAAACGCTGGAGCGCTTCAAGAACGGCGAAATCCGGCTGCTGGTTGCCAGCGACGTCGCGGCGCGC
>VAZR01000276.1 GCA_005888515.1 Alphaproteobacteria bacterium
GCGTCAGCGGCGGCCGTCCGGGTTGAGCCAGGTATCGCCGACCCACCCGTCTTCGTCATATTCGGCCATGCAGCGGTCAGCCAGCGCCGTCATCCGGTCGAGATTGCCATTGCGCCGCGCCCCGGTCAGCGCCTGGATGCGGATGTCTTCGTGGTTGCCGGCGTAGTTGCGCTCGTACAATTCGTGGCGGCCGCCGAACTCGCTGCCGATCGCGTCCCATAAGAGCTTCATGATCTTGATGCGCTCCTTGTAATCGATGCCGTTCGAGCCGCGCACATAGCGCTTCAGCAGCGGGTCGATCTCGGGATTGGCGAAGTCGCGCGCCGATGACGGCAGAAAGATCAACGCCGAAGCGACGATCTTCTCGATGATTTCCTTGATCCGCGAATAGGCGTCCGGCGCGAAGACGCGATAGGCCGTCGCCGGCTGCAAGTTCGGCAACAGCGCATCGCCGACCCAGGGCTGTGGGTTCGACGCCATGCCGTCCGACAGCGACCAGAAGAGATCGCGCCACGCGACGATCTCGCCGAGCATCGCCTGGTTGCCGCGGAACTCGTCGCCGCCGGTGGCACGCAAGGCGCGGGCGACGAGCCCGGCGATGAAGTCGAGCTTCACCGCGTAGCGGGTGCAGCCCTGAAAGCAGAACCCGTTCAGAAAGCCGGAGCGCGGATAGAAGCTGAGGATCTTGTCGGTGTCGCGGTGGACGAGGACGTTCTCCCAGGGGATCAGCACCTTGTCCAACACGAAGATCGCATCGTTCTCGTCGAAGCGCGACGACAGCGGATAATCGTAGGGGGTGCCGAACTTGGTCGCGATCTCCTCGTAGGAATTGCGGCAGATCAGTTTCACGCCGGGCGCGTCCATCGGCAGGATGAACATGATCGCCATGTCCGGGTCGGTCGTCGCGGTCGCGGCGTTCTGGCCGAGGAAATTGTAGTGCGTGATCGCCGCCGCGGTGGCCACGACCTTGGCTCCCGATACGATCACGCCGGCATCTGTCTCCTTCTGGATCGTGACATAGACGTCCTTGACCTCGCTGGTCGGCCGCCCGCGATCGACCGGCGGATTGACGATCGCGTGGTTCATGAACAGCACCGCTTCCTGCGCCCGCTTGTACCAGGCGCGCGCATTGCCGGCGAACTGGCCGTAATACTCGGCGTTGGCGCCGAGCGTGTTCATCAGCGCCGCCTTGTAGTCCGGCGTGCGGCCCATCCAGCCATAGGTCAGCCGCGCCCATTCGGCGATCGCGACCTGCTGCGCCTTCAACTCCGCCGGCGAGCGCGCGACGCGGAAATAGCGATGCGTAAAGCCGGCCGAGCCGGTATCGGTCGGGCAGGTCAGGATTTCGTGGCGCTCCGGCTCGTGCAGCGCGTCGTAGAGCCGGGCCAGCGAGCGCACCGAATTCCGGAAGGCCGGGTGAGTCGTCACATCGCGCACCCGCTCGCCATTGATGTAGACCTCGCGGCCGCCCTTCAGGCTGCCGATGTATTCCGCGCCGGTGAACGGGCGCGATGCATCGGCGATGTGCTGCTCGGGGGTCATTTTTTCCTCTCCCAGGAAGATCCGGCCGGCATAGGGATTGGCGGTACGGGGATCGACTGCCTGTTTGGCGAGCGCGGCGAGGCGGGCCCGCACCACGGCAGGTACCGGCTGCTCGCCGCTCAAATAGCGGTAGAGGGTGGTGCGGCCGATCGCGAGCGCAGACGCCGCCGCACTCTTCCAGCGCCTGCCGTGCTCGGGCGCGAATAGATGCCGACACTTGTCCGCAAAATCGCCGTTCTGTTCCATCTGTTCCATGATTGATCGGAACACGTGGAACTATTTCTGTCCACATCATTCGCCCCGCCCAAAATCCGCGTTCCGGCGAAAGCCGGGACCCACCCTTCAGCTATCGAGATGTGGGCAAATGGATCCCGGCTTTCGCCGGGACGCGGTCGAGAGTGGGGGAACGCGCTACTCCGCCGCCAGCAGCGGGGCGAGGGGGCCGTCCGGTTTGGTCAGCGAGCGGTAATCGCCCTCATCGACGAGACGGCCGTGATCCATGACGAGCACGCGGTCGAAACCGCGCGCCGCTTCGGGCCTCGACAAGGCCGCGAGCACGCTGCGATCGGCGAATTCGCGGCGCAGCGCCTCGAGGATCGCGGTCTCGGCCGCCGGATCGAGCACCGCGGTTGCCTCATCGAGCGCAAGCAATACCGGCCGCTTCAACACGGCGCGGGCAATCGCCACCTGCTGGCGCTGCGCCGGCAACAGCCGCGAGCCGCCGGTGCCGACCGCATATTCAAGTCCGACGGCGATGACCGTGTCGCGCAAATCGAGCTCGTCGAGCACCTCGCCGATCGCCGCGTGCACCCGCTCACGGCTATCCGCCTCGCTGCCGAGAATCGTGCCGAACAGGATATTCTCCTCGACCGGCGCGGCGGTGTTGTAGCGTTCGGGATCGAAGAACTCGACGGCATCGCGCAATTCCTCCGGCAGCCCTTTGGCAAAGGCGTGCCGCGCGGCGAGGATGCGTTGCCGCAATGTCTCGTCAATCAGGCCGAGCCGGTCGCGCGCCGCCACCAGCCGCAATGCCAGCCCGAGCAGCCGGGTGCGGTCGGCGGCCGGCAGCTGCTCGATCCCGCCGCGCTCGGCGCGCGCCACGATCCGTTCGAGTCCGGCGACGTCCTCGCCGGCGATGAAGTCGAATTCCTCAAGCAGCGCATGTCCGGGCGGCAGATCGCCGAACAGTTCGACGATCATCTCGGCCAGCCGGCGGCCGGCCCGCAGCAGATCCTCGGTCAATCCGGCTTGATCGAGGACCTGCCGGACATAGGCATTTTCCGCCATGCCGCCATTCGCGAAGGTCGGCCCGATCGGGGTGCCGAACAGCAGGTTTTCGGCGATCGACGCGCTGGCATTGTAGTGTTCCGGGTCGAAGCGCTCAACGAGCGTCGCCAAGCCCCGTGCCGAAAGCCGCTGGTCGAACCGCCGGCGCGCTTCCAGCAGCCGGCCGGCCGTGTCCGGGTGGCGTTCCGGATCGAGCCGGCCGCGCAAGCCGAAGCGATAGATGTCGCGTTCGAGACCGGCGATGCGCACGATTTCGAACAGACGGCGCTCGAGCGCGGCGGCATCGGCAACGCCGGCCTGCCGGTAATCGATCCAATCGGCGGCAACATCGAGGTCGCAATTACCGGAGCGGCGCGCCTCCTCGACAGCGCGTGCGCGCGCGGCATCTTCCGGATTTGCGGTATCAGAGTCCGGGCGGTGGCGCAGGCCGAGCAGCAGATTATCGCGAATGCTGGCGGCGAACAGATGCGTTGTCGGCCCGACATAGCCGATCAGCCGCCCCGA
>VAZR01000277.1 GCA_005888515.1 Alphaproteobacteria bacterium
ATCGCCAACTATTCCAAGCCGCTGATCGGCGCGATCAACGGCCTCGCCTATGGCGGCGCGGCGCTCCTCTCTTCCTCGCTCGACCTGCGCATCGGCTGCGAGAAGACGCAGTTCCGCTTTCTGGCGGCGAGTTACGGGCGGGTCAACTCGACCTGGTCATTGCCCGCCCTGGTCGGGATCCCGAAGGCGAAGGAGCTGCTCTACACCGGCCGTGTCGTCGCCGCCGAGGAAGCCGAGCGGATCGGCCTGCTCAATCAGGTCGTGCCGTCCGCCAAGGTCGTCGAGGCGGCCGTCGAGATGGCGCAGATGATCGCCAACAACGATGCGCGCATGGTGCAGGGCATCAAGCGCCTGTTGCACGAAGGCATGGGGCTCGACTGGCAGGGCCGCTACGACCTCGAGGACGAGGCGCGCGCGACGTACCTCTCCGCCGGCCATCCGCGCGACGGCTTCAAGGATTTCCTCGCCCGCAAGCCGGTACGTGCATGATCGCCCGGTGATGACGGCGAAGATCAATCTCGACGAGAAGTTCGGTCAGTTCTCCGAGCATTGGCAGCCGAAGATTATCGCCGCCGCCAACGGCCAGGAGGTGAAGCTCGTCAAGGTGCAGGGCGAATTCCCGTGGCATCACCATGAGAGTGAGGACGAGTTCTTCATGGTGTGGAAGGGCCGGTTTCGGGTCGAATTCCGCGACCATGTCGTCGAATTGGGGCCGGGCGAATGCGTGCTCGTGCCGCGCGGGACAGAGCACCGCACCTGTGCCGATCAGGAAGCGGAGATTCTGCTGATCGAGCCCACGGGCGTGGTGAACACCGGCAACGTCACCAATGCGGAATTCACCGCCCCCACGGGAGTGACGATTTAGAGCATTATCCGGTCAAATCGAATCATCCCCGGAGCGTCTTGGCCGGGCTTGGCCCGGCAATCCACGAGAAGCCGCTCGTGGATCCTCGGGCCAAGCCCGAGGATGACGAATTGGGGTGTTCGAACCTTAATGGATTTGGCTCTAGCGGAAACCCTCTTCGAGCGTACGCTTGATCTGCGCGGCATCCATGCCGGCGAGACCCATGCGGTCGAGCGTGCGCGCCGTCGCGGCGAAATCGCTACCGGCGAGGATCGAGGCGAGGCGGATCACCCCATCGATCGCGGGGGTCGGGACGCCGGCGGCATGTCCGAACGCGCTCATCGGCATCAACCCGACCGGGACGTCTTCGGCGATGTATTTGTGGATCCAGGAACTGGGCGTGCCGGTCGCCTGGTAGGGGCCGTCGCTGTTCGTGGTCAGCAGCCGGCAGGTTTCCGACAGATCCGCGCCGCGCACGCCATAGACCCGCTCGAACCAATCCTCCAGCGTCGGGACGGAAGCGCCATACTCTGCGGCGACCGCGACGCGCTCCGCGTTGATCGCCTGATAGAGCCGGGCGACGGATGGCGTCACCCCCTCGGCATAAAATTTGTAGGCTTCACCGCGATCGATCTTGCCGGCATTGGCGATGCAATTGGCGACATGCAGCATCGCATTGGCATTGGTAAAGCCGGTGCAGATCGCATTCGGCGCCGCGACCGCATGCGGAAACAGCGGTGACAGTCGCGGGAACACCGCGCCGATCCGGTTGCCGGGAAATGTCGCGATTTGCAGCCAGCCTTTGCTGACGATCGGCTCTATCCGGGCCGGCCCGCGCCGCCAGCACGAATAGGGGTAATTGTCCATCTCGGCGACATCGATGTTCGCTCGGCACCCGGCCCTGTCGAGTGCCCGGCGAACCACCAGCGAGCCGCCGGTATTGCCCTGGATCAGCAGAATGATCTGGCCATCGCGCAACAACGGCGCCAGCGATGCCGCTACGGTTTCCTGGGCGTTGCCACCGGTGACAACAACGATGACATCGGCGCCGTCGACCGCGGCGGCGAGATCGGTCGTCACTCGCTCGATCGCCGCAAAGCCGCCATTCGCGCCGTCGACATCGATGCCGCCGCGCGCCCGGATCTCGGCGAGCCGGCTGTCGTCCAGATCGTGCAATCGCAGCTTGCAGCCGAGGATGCCGAGCTCGGCAGCAAGATAAATGCCGCCAATGCCGGCGCCGATAATCGCAACCGTCGTAGCAGCCATCGCCATCTCCTAGTTTTTGCCGGCCGGCGGCAACCCGGCCGCGCAGCGGCGGCGCGTGATCGGCGCCCTCGGAATATTGGAGACGTCGATCTCCGGCATCGGCATTCCGAGCATCGCCGTAACCGCGTTAGCGAGCTGGTTATAATCGCGGAAATTCTTGCGCAACCAGCCGCGCCAATTCGGCATGCCCCCGCTGGCATGCAGTTCGAACGCCGACTCGCGCCCGTCGAGCGCCGAGGAGACGTGATCCCAGGCCAATTGCAGCAGAGCGGAGCGCTGCAAGGCGGTATAGCCACCGCCAGCGAAAGACTCTTCGAGGCCGGCGGCCAGTTCCGGCGCGGCGAGATCGCTGTCGGCCGGGGCGACGACCAATGACGAGCCCGGTAGGATGCGCAGAATTTCCGAGATGCGTTGCCGCGCCTTGAGCAGCGCGATGCCGCCCGGCGCAAGGTGGCGATGGTCGGGAAAGCAGTAGCCGGCTTCGGTGAAATCGGGGTCGCGTTCGGCGGCGATGAGGCAGCTGCGCACGGTCTGCACCTCGACGATTACATCGACGAGGTATTCGACTGTCTGCTCGTGTTCTTTGAGGCCCATGGCATCGGTCAGCGCCAGCGCAAGGCCAAGCGTGAACTCCGCCTTCGCGAGCCAGCCATAGAGGTGGTGCCAGCGCAGCCAGCGCGCGATCGGGTCGGGATCGGCGCCGACAAAGAACACGTGCTCCCACGGCACGAACACGTCGTCGAGCCACATCTGGCCGTCGAGCTCGTCATAGCGCAGCGACAAGGGTGCGATGAACGGGTTGGTCTCGCGCGTCGCCGGCTTGCGGCACAATGTCGTGACGCCGGGCGCGCCGACCGGCATGATAAACCCGGCCCGCTTGCCGTCGATATCGATGCCCGACATGCCGCCGACATAGACGTCTTCGGCATAGGCCGGGCTCGTATGCATGCCGAGCCGGCCGCGAATGATAACGCCGGCGTCGGTCTCGCGCACCAGCTTCAGCGCGACGCGGTCGGCGGGGTCCGGCTGCATGCGCTGGCCGATGATCGGCGCGCCGCCGCAGTAAGTGATGAAGCGGCCGGTGTGGGCGATCATCTCGCGGTAGGCAAGCGCATTGTCGATCTGCTCTTGCGAGACATTCTGCGTCTGGACGCAGGTCAAGACGCCGAGTGCGATTCCGGCGCGGCAGGAAGAAGGCCCAGGGCTGCCGGTCGCCGTCTTCCGCCGGGACCAGCAGAATGTCCTGCCATTCCGGATCGCGATGACGGTCGTACCAGGCGACGTATTCGTCGATCATCGCCCGCGTCGCCGGATGCGTCGTCACATCGTCGACGGCGCCGCCGCCCATGACCCAAACCTTGCGGCCGTCGCGCAAGGCTTCGCGATATTCGGCGCCGCTGCGCATCAGCTTTTCGAGGGCGACGCGGCGGGCGGCGCCGTAACAACGCGGCGCGGCGCGAGGGGGGCGGCCGGGATGTTGCCGACGTCGATCTCGGGCATTGGCGTATCGATCGCGCGCAACATGGCGTTAGCCAAATCATTATAGCTCGGGAAGCGCTGCCGCAATCGGCCGCGCCACGCCGGGACGCCGCCGCTGGCGTGCAATTCGAAGGCCGACTCGCGCCCGTCGAGCGCCGAGGAGACGTGATCCCATGCCATTTGCAGCAGCGCGGAGCGCTGCGTGGCGGTGTAACCGCCGCCGCTGAACGACTCCTCCAGCCCCACCTGCAATTCCGGGGTCGCAAGATCGCTGTCGCTGGGCGCGACGACGAGCGATGAACCCGGAATTATGCGCAGCAGCTCGGCCATCCGTTGCCGCGCCTTGAAGATCGCCAGACCGCCGGGCAACAGATGCAGATGGTTCGCGACGCAATTGCCGGCGACCGTGTAGCTCGGATCGCGTTCGGCGGCCGTCAGGCAGCTGCGCACCGTCTGCACGTCGGCGATCAGATCAACGAGGTACTCGACGGTCGGTTCGTGTTCCTTGAGGCCCATCGCATCGGTCAGCGCGAGCGCCAGACCGAGCGTGAATTCCGCCTTGGCGAGCCAGCCGTAGAGGTGGTGCCATAAAAGCCAGGTCGCGATCGGCTCAGGCGAGGGCTCGACCAGGAACACCCGTTCCCACGGGATGAAGACGTTGTCGAGCCACATCTGCCCATCGAGTTCGTCGAACCGGCTGGAGAGCGGCGACACGAAGCGGTTCGGATGGCGCGGCGCGATCTTGCGGCACACCGTCGTGACGCCGGGATCGGCGACCGGCACGATAAAGCTGGCGTTGTGCTCGCCGATCTTGACGCCGTTCAGCGCGCCAATATAGACATCCTCGGCATAGGCCGGGC
>VAZR01000278.1 GCA_005888515.1 Alphaproteobacteria bacterium
CGGTGGAGAAGGCATAGGCGATGCCGACATATTCACTCATCGTGACCCGCGGCGGGATATCGGGGCGGCGCGCCAACTCGTAAGCGCCGGCTTCCAAGATCATTCGCAGGATGGTTTCCAGTCGTCCGAGTGGCCATTCCTCGCTGAGCGCCGCCGACAGTGTTTCGTCGAGACGCTCGCGGTCGCCGGCGACGCCGCGCACGATGTCGGCGAACAATTCGACGTCGGCCTCGCCGTAGAGTTCGCCATCGATCTCGCGGCCCAAGCGGTCGCGGACGAATTCGCGGATCACCGCTTCGGCCCCGATGCCAGGGTTGAGTTGCAGCTGATACAGCGCCTGCACGGCCGCCAGCCTGGCCAGACGCCGCCGGCTGACGCTTTGGCCGCCGCCGGACCCCGTTACCTCAGGCGCCGTGGCGCTCACCGGCGACCCTCGCGGAACCGGCGCTTCAGTTCGACCAGCGCCAGGCAGGCGCGGACCGCCCGGCCACCTTGATCGCGGCCGCCTTGGTCGGTGGCGGGCGAGGCCCGCTCTAAAGCCTGCGCCTCGTTCTCGCAGGTCAAGATGCCGAACCCGACCGCCAAGCCGTCGCGCGATCCGAGCTCCTGGATCGCGCGCGCGCTCTCGGCGCAGATATGGTCGTAATGGGTTGTCTCGCCACGGATCACGCAACCCAGCGCCACATAACCGTCGTAGCCGGCGCCGGCTTTGGCCGCCATTGCGATCGCGGGGGGAATCTCGAAGGAGCCGGGAACGGAAATGATCTCGCAGGTGACACCGGCTTCGGCGACGGCGCGTTCCGCGCCGCGCCGCAGATCGGCGGCAATATGTTCGTAGAACAGCGCCTCGACGAGCAGCAGATGCGGAGGCTTGGAACTCATGCTGTGGTCCTTTCCACGGCCTCGGCGCCGAGCAGGCGGGCGACGTAGCGGGCGATCGTATCGATTTCGAGGTTCAAGCGCTGTCCCGGCGCGCTCTCGCCGAGGCTGGTATGGGACAGCGTATATGGGATGATGTTGACGCCAAACCGCGAGCCCGCGACTTCATTGACCGTCAGGCTGACACCGTCAAGCGCAACCGACCCCTTCGGCGCGATGTAGCGCATCAAGGCCACCGGCGCCTCGATCGTGAACCGAACCGAGTCGCCTTCCGGCCGGTGGTCGACCAGCCGCGCGACGCCATCGACATGGCCGGAGAGGAGATGCCCGCCGAGCTCATCCCCAAGGCGCAGTGCCCGCTCAAGATTGACCGGCGTGCCCTCGACCCAGCCGCCCAATGTCGAGCGCGCCAATGTCTCGGCCGAAGCCTGCACCGCAAACGCGCCGGGCTCGAGCGCCACGACCGTCAGACACGGCCCGGAACAGGCAATCGAGGCACCGAGCGGGATCTCGCCGATGCTGTATGCCGTGGCAATCGTCAGCTCGAGCCCGCCTTCCGGACCGGCGCTACGGCGCAGCCGTTGCACCCGGCCGAGATCGGTAATGATCCCCGTGAACATGGCCCTAAGCTAGGAGCACACCCGGCCATAAGCCAGTCCGTTTCGCGCCGGCGATTTCGGCACGATCGGCGCGTTTCGGCGTTTTTACCGTAACGCACCTGATTTCAAGCGGATAGCTCAGCGGCTTCGCTGAGCCGAAACCATCGATCTGCCGGCCGCGCAATGCGCCCGGCTTGTGGAGGTAGTGCGCATGAGAAAACATCTGTTTGTCGCCGCTGCGGCCCTGCTGCTCGCCGGCTCCGCCGCCGGTCCGGTTTTTGCGCAGGCGGCGGTAAATGACGCGGATGCGACCGCGGTGAATTGCGGGTCCTTTCAGCGCTGGGGTGCCGGCGGATGGACCGTGACCAGCCCGACAACGATGAGCTTTGACAACGGGCAGTCGATGGCTCTGTCGCCGGGCATGAGCTTCGGCCCCGGCACGGTCCAGGGTGGGGTCGCGATCCCGGTCATCCTCGACCGGCACTGCGGTAATCTGTAGCCCGAGCTATCTACTTCCGTTCCCGCGCGTCGCCTTCACGCGGGCGGCGCGCCCGGAACACGGCAAGCCCGTCCTCGCCGATAATCTCGGCGCCGATACGCTCGAACTGCGGCATCTCGGTCAGGGCGCCGGTATTTAGCGCCGCGACCGCTGGAACTCCGTCTCCCCCGAGCAGCAGCGGGGCGTGAAACCAGGCCAGTCGATCGACCAGGTGCGCTTGCAACAGCGCCGCAGCGAGCTGGCCGCCACCCTCGACCAGCAACCGGGTCAGACCGCGCTTTCCTAATATACCCAGGACCGCCGCGAGAGCGATTGTGCCGGCCGCATTCGGCTCGGCGGCAATGACCTCGACACCGGCATCGCGCAGTGATTTCTGGCGGCCGGGATCGGCCGAACTCAGCGTCACCAGCCAGGTTGGAACCCGCCGCGCCTCGGTGATGATTCGAGCGGTCGGCGGGATGCGCAATTGCCGATCGATGACGATGCGCACCGGTGAATGGTCACCGAGCCCGGGCAGCCGGCACGTCAATTGCGGGTCGTCCGCGAGGACGGTATCGGTGCCGACCAGGATCGCATCATGCGTCGCGCGCAACAAATGCGTGCGCTCGCGGGCCGGGGGGCCGGTGATCCAGCGGCTTTCGCCGGCGGAGGTCGCGATGCGCCCATCGAGCGAGGTCGCGAGCTTCAGCGTGACCAGCGGCCGGCCAAGCCGAACCCGCTGCAAGAAACCGGCGTTGAGTTCGGCCGCTTCCGCCGCGCACACCCCAACCTCGACCGCGAGCCCGGCTTTTCGCAGAGCTTCGATCCCGCCGCCCGCAACACGCGGGTCGGGATCTTCGATGGCAACCACGACGCGACGGAGGCCGGCAGCGACCAGCGCATCGGCGCAGGGCGGCGTCTTGCCCCAGTGGCTGCACGGTTCGAGCGTGACATAGGCCGTCGCGCCCTGCGCCGCGGCGCCGGCCCGGCGTAGGGCCTCGGTTTCGCCATGCGGCCGGCCGCCGCGCTGTGTCCAGCCGCGGCCGACAACATGCCCGTCCTTGACAATAACGCAGCCGACCGATGGGTTCGGCCAGACCGTACCGAGACCGCGCCGCGCCAGCACCAGCGCGGCGCGCATCATAGCGAGATCGGTCGAGGTGTTCCCCGGGGGCAGAGTTACAGTCGGCAGACCGACCTCAATCGTCATCCGCAGCGATCCGCCCGACGAA
>VAZR01000279.1 GCA_005888515.1 Alphaproteobacteria bacterium
CCTCCCACATTAACAAAGAGCGGTCCACCACTGTCTCCAAAGCAAGGACTGCCTTCAAGCGGGAGCGGCTGGGCCGAGCCACTGACGCGCTACACGCGGCCTAGCCGAGGAGGGAGACCGTTGGCCGACGCTTCGCTTCCGGACCGCTCCTGGCTGCGCGGTTCTCCAGGCACTCGCCAAAGCGCTCCCGGCACGCTGTCTCGAGGTGCTCGCACCGTCAATTGAATATCGATGCTTCCTTTATGGCGACACCGGCGCCGTCGCAGCCCGATCCGAATGCCTCGTTTCCGGCCAGCACGCGCTCGACCTCGGCCACGAGCTGCTCGGCGGCGTCGAGGTATCGCAAATCTCCAAGCTTTCGGTAAAGCGAGACCAGCAACACCAAGCCGAACGCATCGGTCCACAAGTAACGCAAGCCGTTCGGCCAGATCCGCCGATGCCGCATCCAATCGAGCTTGTTCACGACGTAGTCGATGTCCTGCAGCATCGCGCCTTTCCCGGGCTGCTAAAGACCGAACGGATAGGTCTCGGGCATTCCCTCCCGGCGCTTGGTCGGCAACGGTGTTACGGCGTTGCTCTCCTCGAACCAGACATAGGCGTCGAATTGCTGCGGCAGCGAGGCCTCGGAATAGTGGCTCTCCAGCTCGGTCTCGGGCCGGTAGATCACGCCGATGAACCGCTCGAGCCGCGGCGCCAGCAATTCGTGCCGCAACGCGTCGTGCTGCCCTTTCCGCAGATCCAACAAGAGGCGGCCGACCCCGCCATCCCGGCACAGGCGCTCGTAGCTGCCGGGGTACGAGGGGCGGACCTGCTTGATCTCGACCGGTCCGTCCCAGTCGCTTGCCGCGGCGACGGTGCCGCGGTCGGTGCCGAAGCCGATCAGGGCGGCCGCAGTCCCGAACCGCTCGCGGCAGAGCTGGCCGATGTTCAGCTCGTCGCGAACGACGCCCATCTCGGTCGCGGCGGCGTTGCCGATGTGCGAGTTGTGCGCCCACACCACGGCCTTGCCGTGCTCGCCGCGCCACGCCAGTAATTGCTCGAGCGTCTCGAACATGTGCCGGTCGCGCAAGTTCCAGGACTCGGCGGACCCGTAATACATGACTCGGTAGTAGCGCTCGGCGGACGCGACCAGGCGCGCATTCTGCGCCGCATCCAGAAAGCTCTCGCCGTCCGCTGCAGCATATTGCAGGTGTTTCTCCAGCAGGTCGCGCAGAATGCCGAGGACCGCGTTTTCGCAAGGCGCGTAACCGGCGCTCAGCGCCGCTCTGCCGTAGGTCGAGGGCTCGCTTTGCCAAGGCGTGAGGCACCCGTAGCGCTCGCGCGCGACCCGCGCCGCCTCCGGATCGACCTTGTCGAGATAATCGAGCACCGTCTTAACCGAGGCGTTCAGGTTGTACATGTCCAGCCCGAAGAAGCCGGCCTGGCCCGCGGGATTCCGGACCGCTCCGTTGCGTTCGCGCAGCCACTCGATAAAGCTCTCGACCTCGATATTGCGCCACATCCAGGTCGGGAACCGCCGGAAGGCGAGCTCGGCCGTTGGGCGCGCCGGCTTGTGCCGGACATAGCGGTCGACCGCCGCGGCATCGGGCCAGTCTGCCTCGACCGCGACAATCGTGAAGCCGTGCCGCTCGATCAGGCGGCGCGTGATCGCTGCGCGCGCCCTGTAGAATTCGGAGGTGCCGTGCGAAGCCTCGCCCAGGAGCACCACCCTCGCTTCGGTGAAGCGGTCGAACAGCTGCCCGAAGGCGGCGGCGTCGATATCCGGCAGATCCTCGGCGGCTTCGCGGATCAGCTCGGGGACGCTTCCGGAGTGGGCGGCTTGCCTCTTGGACCCGGCAGTGCGCGCCTCACGCTCGGTCCTTCCATCGTGTTCGGACCAGCCATGCTCCCCGACCAGCGGCACGAAGCGGACCTCGCCCAGGTCATCCTCCCGGAATTCGGTCTGCCCGATGCGCGTCAGAGTGACGAGCCGCTGCGAACGCTGCCTCTCGCCGACCGGGATCACCAGCCGCCCGCCAATCCTGAGCTGATCGCGCAGCGGCTCCGGAACAGCGGGCCCTCCGGCCGCAACAATGATCGCGTCGTAGGGTGCCGCTTCCGCCCAGCCGCGCGTGCCGTCGCCTTCGATAACCTCGACATTGTCGTAGCCGAGATCGGCCAGGCGCCGCCGCGCCTCATCGGCCAGAACCGCTTGGCGCTCGATCGTGTAGACACGATCGGCGATCCGGCTCATCACCGCGGCGGCGTAACCGGAGCCGGCCCCGATCTCCAGCACCCGCTCGCCGGGCTCGATCTCGGCCGCCTCGATCATCAACGCGACGATATAGGGCTGCGAGATCGTCTGGCCTTCGCTGATCGGCAGCGGCGAATCGTCATAGGCGAACTCTTCGAGCCCCTTCGGTACGAACGCCTCGCGCGGCACGCAACGCATCGCCTCGAGCACATGAGGATCGCTGATGCCGCGACGGGCGAGGTGCAGCCTGACCATACGGTCGCGGTCGCGGGAGAAATCCACCATCTCAAGTCTCCGTACCGGCACTGCCGTACCCACAGCCGCCCGTCTTCGGCTACTGTCCACTTGCCCCTGCCCCGGCTTTCCGGTGCCCGGGTACGCAGCGGCTGTTCAGCCTGCGTCCGAACGACCGTGAGGATTCGGCGGGCTGGAACAGCCCGCCAAGGTCCGCCGCCGATCGAACTATTTGCTCTCTTCGACCAGGAAGCTGATCTTGCCGTTCACGCGATACATCGTGATCCGGTCGTTTTCGACGACGCATTCCGCGTTTTTGATCCAGAAAGACTGGATGCCGCGAAGCGTCTTGGACGCTTCCCTGATCGCCTCCTGGCAGGCGTTGTCAAAGCCGTTCGGCGATTGGGCGATTACTTCTATGCTTCGGACGATCGACATGCATTTGTCCTCCTGGGATAAACGGGGTTGAAGCTGAAGCCCTCGGCCTCAACGCCCTCGGCTGCGCATCAGCTGCGGTCTTTGGTGCCGCCTTCGTGATCGGCGCAATGCGCACAGCAATACATCGCGCCGCCCGCTTCGACCCCGTGTCCGATGATCTTGCAATTGCAGTGGGCACAGGTCGGCGCCATCGCATGGATAGCGCACTCGAAGCTGTCGAAGGTCATGGTTCTCCCGGCCTGGGTTACCTGGAAGGCCTTGTCGTATTCGTTGCCACAAACATCGCATGTGGGCATGGGATTCTCCGTGCCGCGCTGCCTGAACGCCGGGAACAGCGCCGGGTCCTATTCGACAACGGCTCCCGGTGGCGTTGGTTTCGCCGTCGCAAC
>VAZR01000286.1:0-3362 GCA_005888515.1 Alphaproteobacteria bacterium
GGCATCCCAGAATGGCTGCGTCCATTCGTTCGGCACCGGGATCGGCCGCGTCACCTGGCTCCAATCGCTCATGACGGTTTCCTCGTACGGGGCCGCAGATGCGCCGGCAACGGCATTCGCGGCAGCAATTTCTTGTCCCCGGTCGGGGCCGGAGCTTCGTGGCTCGACCTGCTCTTATCAAGCTCCTCCGCCACGACCTTGCGGATTTCCGGAAAGGCGTCCGATGCGTTGAGACCAAACCGGAAAATCTGCCGGAACGAGTCCGGGTGGTTCCAGATCGCCGCGAGCACGGCGTATCGCATATTCGGGGTGGGATGCCGGATGGCGCACTCGACCAGCCTGGCGACGTCATTGCCGTCGAGGGTTATTTCCGTCGCTGTTTCCGGCTGTCTCGGCTGATCGGCCGGATCGGCGGTCAGGCGGATCTGCGGCCGCAGCGTGTAGTAATCGCGCGTCAGCACATCGGCGGCGGGTTCGGCTTTTGCCCGCGCCTCCAGATCGGTGTGCTCGCCCCGTCGCACCAGCATCGTCGATTGTCTCCGACCGCGGCTTGACCGCCTCGGCTCCAGCGGGATTATCCTCTCTGAGCCATTTGAAGGGAGAACGTCTTGGCAGCGCAAGCGGGGATGTCGAGCGGACCAGGCGAGATGATGGGGAATGCCGGGCCGGGCATGCTGGCCGGGCTCCGCGTCATCGAGATCGCCGACGAGCGCGCCGAATATACCGGGCTGCTCCTGGCCGGGCTTGGCGCCGAGATCATCAAGATCGAGCCGCCCGAAGGCAATGCGACGCGCCGCATCGGACCATTCCTCGCGGACCAGCCGGGCCTCGAACACTCGCTGTTCTTCTGGAACTACAACCGCAACAAGAAATCGGTTGTGCTCGACCTGCAGACGCCAGCGGGGGCAGAGCAGATGCTGCGCCTGCTGGGCGGCGCCGACATCCTGCTCGACGCCAGCTGCGGCGCGCTCAACGAGGTCTTGGGGCTCGATCACGCAGCACTCAACGCGCGGTTCCCGCAGCTCGTCACCGCGAGGATGACGCCGTTCGGCGATGACGGCCCGTGGAAGGACTTCAAGGGCTCGGACCTGATCCACCTCGCGCTGGGTGGGCCGATGATGAATTGCGGCTACGACCCCGATCCCAATTTCGAATACGACACGCCGCCGATCGCACCGCAGATCTGGCACGCCTACCATATTGCCGGCGAGCAGATGGCGACCGCCATCATCGCCGCGCTGATCCATCGCGAGCGCAGCGGCGAGGGACAGGACGTCTCGCTGGCGATCCACGAGGCGGTGTCGAAAAACCCGGAACAGGATTTGATGTACTGGGTCTGCCGGCGGGTGCCCCTATGGCGGCTCACCTGCCGACATGCGTCCGAAGGCCCCAACCACAGCCCCAGCATCTGCCACACCAAAGACGGCCGCTGGTTCATCACCCACGGCATGGGCGCACGCGACCTGAAGAACCTCGTGCCGCTGCTGAGCAAGTACAACGCGCAGGCGGATTTGCAGCCGCCGCCTCCTGAGCTGGATTTGCGGGCACGCCAGGTGCCCGGCACCGCCGGCAGCGACGAGGCCCGCTCGCACATGCTCGACGTCGTGCAGCGCTTTGTCCGCGCCTGGACCTACAAGGACATGCCGTGGCGCGAGGCGCAGGATGCCGGCCTCTTATGGGCGCCGCTGCGCAAGCCGCACGAGAACGCGCTCGACGAGCACTGGCTCGCGCGCAAGACGTTTGCCGAGATCGAGCATCCCGAGCTCGGCCGCTCGTTCCTCTATCCGACCAGCAAATGGCTCAGCAGCAAGACGAGCTGGCAGGTCGGCCGCCGCGCGCCGCTATTGGGCGAGGACACCGAGACGGTGTTGGCGGAAGGGGCGCGCCGGCCGAGCGTGCCCGCCCAGCCGCGTCGGGTAGAGAACCCCCGACTCTCGGCGCCGCACAACAAGCCATTCCCGCTCCAGGGCATCAGGATCTTCGATTTCGCGTGGTTTCTCGCCTCGGCGGGCGGGACACGGTTTCTCGCGGCGATGGGGGCGGAGAGCTACAAGGTCGAGTGGAAAGATAATCCCGACACGCGGCTGGCCGGGATGGCGCCGGTCGGCGGCCGCGCCGCGCGCGACGTGGCGACCGGCCCGCTTCCCGGGGTCAAGGACCCAGACATGGGCGGCAACTTCCTCAACAAGAATTCGGGTAAGCGCGGCATCTCGCTGAACATCCGCCACCCCAAGGGGCTGCAGATCGCCAAGGACATGATCCGCGTCTGCGACGTCGTGGCCGAGGGGTTCTCGCCCGGTGTCCTGCAGCGTCTGGGGCTCGGATACGACGTCATGAAGTCGATCCGGCCCGACATCATCTACATCCAGCAATCCGGCATGGGGGCGCACGGCACCTATGGGCGGATGCGCACGGTCGGGCCGGTGGCCGCGGCGTTCGGCGGGCAAGCCGAGATGTCGGGCCTGCCCGAGCCGGCGATGCCGGTGAGCTGGGGCTATTCCTATCTCGACTGGATGGGCGCCTACGGCTATGCGCTGGCGCTGCTCGGCGCGATCTATCACCGCGAGCGGACCGGCCAGGGCCAGTGGATCGACGCCTCGCAATGCGAGAGCGGCATTTTCCTCACCGGCGCAACGATCCTCGACTGGGCGGCCAACGAGCGCGTCTTCCGCCGTTATGGCAACCGCTCGCCGTATAAGCGGGCGGCGCCGCACGGCGCTTATCGCTGCCAGGGCAAGGACCGCTGGATCGCGATCGCCTGCTTCACCGACGCCGAATGGCGGGCGCTGGCGCGCGTCGCCGAACAGGGCGACTGGCTCGACGACCGCCGCTTTGCGACACTCGATAGCCGCTTGCAGCACCAGGACGCGCTCGATGCCGCAGTGGAGGCCTGGAGCCTGACGCAAGACCGCTACGACTGCATGATGAAATTGCAGAAGGCCGGCGTGGCGGCCGGGGTGTGCCAGAATGCCGAGGACCGGGTCGATTACGACCCGCAGCTCCGGCATCTCAAATGGCTGACCGAGGTCACCGGCACCAAGATCGGCACTTGGCCGGTCTACGAAATACCGATGAAGCTCAGCAAAACCCCGGCCTATATCGGCGGCCCGATCAACCGCGGCGCGCCGTGCTACGGCGAGGACAACATGTACGTGCTGACCGAATTGCTCGGCCGCACCCCAAGTGAGGTCGAGCGGCTCGCCGAGGAAGGCGTCATCTGACCGCTCCGGGGCCGGCCGCCACCTCGGCGGCAAGCTCTCGTCGTTAGCCGGCCTGCGCCAGGCGCGCCGGTTCGCCGGCCGTCGCCTGCTTGCTGAGCCTTGCCTCCGAGGTCTCCGGCAGCCGCAGGATAGCAAGCAATG
>VAZR01000286.1:3403-5846 GCA_005888515.1 Alphaproteobacteria bacterium
GCGGTACAGCGCACTCGCGACGGCGCGATCTCGACCATGGCTGCGGCTTGCGTGCCGATAAAGCCGGCGACAATCAATGTCAGGCCGACCTGCCCGAGCAGCGCCAGCATCAGCGTCGGATGCTCCATCAGCAGAAATAGGGGCACCGCGCCGAACAGACCGGCGAGTGTCGCGGCCAGCAGGACCCTCTTGCGCCCGTAGCGGTCGCTGAGCCAAGCGCTGACGAGAAACATCGGCAGCATCAGGCACATGCTGATCGTGTTGATCTCCAGCGCGCGCGACAGCGTCATGTGATCGACGGATTGCAGCCAGCTCGCGACATAGACAAAGGTGATGTAGAAACCGACGCCGTTGAACACCGAGAACGCCGCGAGCTTGATCAGCAGGCGCCAATGATCGCGGAACACCTCGGCGAGCGGCGCCCGGCCGTGCTGCTCGGCCTTCGGCAATTCCGGCATGCTCCGCCGCAGGAAGAAGCCGGCCAGCCCGACCGCGAGCCCGAGCAGGAACGGAATTCGCCAGCCCCAATCGGCGAGTGCCTCGGGGCTCAACACCGCGGCAAACAGCCAGCCCATCGACGAACCGAACAGAATGCCGATGATCGCGCCAAACGGTCCGAAGCTTGCGGTCAGGCCTCGCCGTTTGGGGGGCGCCCGCTCGACCAGAAAGACCAGCGAGCTGGTGTACTCGCCGCCGGTCGACAGCCCCTGCATCATGCGCAATAGCGTGAACAGAACCGGCGCGGCAAAGCCCAGCATCGCGTAACCCGGCAACAGCCCGATCAGAAAAGTCGGGATGGCCATCGCGGCGACCGAAAAGGTCAGCGCCGCCCGGCGCCCCAGCCGGTCGCCGATATGGCCGACCACCGCCCCGCCGATCGGGCGCATCAGATAGCCGATCGCAAACACGCCGAACGCCGCCAGCAATTGCGCGGTATGGTTCTCGCGCGGAAAGAAATGCTCGCCGATTGCACTGACAAAATAGCCGTAGACCGAGAAATCGTACCATTCCAGCGCGTTGCCGATCATGCCGGCAACAATGATCTTGCGCCTGTTCACGGGCTCCAAATCGCCTACTCCCCCCTCGCGCAGCGCGCGAATTCACTCGGCGACCGGCAATCTCCCTTCTTTGCTGCATTAATCTTGACGACGGATAAAGAAATGACAAGCCCGAGGCGTTTCCTCGCCTGATGCCTGCGGGAGCGAAGGCGCCGCCGATACCGTTGTCTCTGTCGTATTTCGGCTTCGCGGTGACGGCGAATGATCAACGATCTCTGGTACAAGAACGCGATAATTTACTGCCTGTCGGTCGGCACCTACATGGATGCGAATGGCGACGGCATCGGCGATTTCACCGGGCTGATGCGCCGCCTCGATTATCTGCACGGCCTCGGCATCACCGCGATATGGCTGATGCCGTTCCAGGTCTCGCCGCATCGCGACGACGGTTACGACGTCGCGGATTATTACGGCGTCGATGCGCGCTACGGCACGCTCGGCGATTTTGTCGAGTTTACCCACGCCGCGAAGCAGCGCGGTATCCGGGTGCTGATCGATCTCGTGGTCAATCACACCTCGAACGAGCACCCCTGGTTCCAGGAAGCGCGCCGCGATCCGCTGTCGAAATACCGCGACTGGTACATCTGGTCGAAGAAAAAGCCCTCAAACGCCAATACCGGCATGGTTTTCCCGGGCGTGCAGAAATCGACCTGGAGCTTCGACGAACAGGCGAAGGCCTGGTATTTCCACCGCTTCTACGATTTCCAGCCCGACCTCAACACCTCGCAACCGGAAGTGCAGGCCGAGATCCTGAAGATCATGGGATTCTGGATCCAGCTCGGCGTCTCGGGCTTCAGGATGGATGCGGTGCCGTTCATCATCGCCACCAAGGGTCCCGACGTGCGCGAGCCCGAGGAGCAGTACGACATGCTCCGCATGTTTCGCGAATTCCTGCAGTGGCGGCAGGGCGACTGCATCGTGCTGGCCGAGGCCAACGTGCTGCCGGAAACCGACATGGAATATTTCGGCGACGATGGCGACCGCATGCACATGATGTTCAATTTCCAGGTCAACCAGAACCTGTTCTACGCGCTCGCCTCGGCCGACACGCGCCCGCTCGTCAAGGCGCTAAAGGCGACCAAGCCGCGCCCGGCAACGGCGCAATGGGGCCTGTTTCTGCGCAATCACGACGAGCTCGATCTCGGCCGGCTGACCGAGGAGCAGCGCAACGCGGTGTTCGCCGCGTTCGGGCCGGACCCGGACATGCAGCTCTATGACCGCGGTATCCGCCGCCGTCTTGCGCCGATGTTCGACGGCGATCAGCGCCGGCTCGAGCTCGCCTATAGCCTGATGTTCACATTGCCCGGAACACCGGTGATCCGTTACGGCGACGAGCTCGGCATGGGCGACAATCTAAAGCTCCCGGAGCGCGACTGCGCACGCAC
>VAZR01000019.1 GCA_005888515.1 Alphaproteobacteria bacterium
CAGAGTCTTGAAAATCCGCTCGGCAAGCGTGGGCAGGAGCTGCACCCGTGGTTCATCCGCACGCGCTCCTTCCAGGCAATGTTGGGCAAAAGCGGCGGCTCAGCCGGTGTTGATGATGAATACGCGCACCGTTCGATGGACGGGTTCGGCGCTTTCATCCTTGGCCGCAATATGTTTGGGCCGATCCGCGGTCCATGGCCCGACAACAATTGGAAAGGCTGGTGGGGTGCGAATCCGCCCTACCACGCGCCGACTTTCGTGTTGACGCATCATCGGCGTGATCCGATCGAGATGGAAGGCGGCACCACCTTCTTCTTCGTGACCAACGGGATCGAGGCGGCCTTGGAACAGGCGAAGCTCGCCGCCAATGGTCGCGACGTGAAGATCGGCGGTGGCGTCGATACGGTGCGCCAATATCTTCGCGCCGGACTAATTGACGAACTGCATTTCGCATTCTCTCCGGTCGTGCTTGGGCAAGGTGAAGCGATGTTCGCTGGGATCGACCTGCCGGCGCTTTGCTACCGCGTCACCGAACATCAGGCGACCGAGCACGCCACCCACATCGTTCTCAGCCGATAGGAATCCACCATTTCATTCCGCTGGGTGCTACGAAGGCCGCGATTAACGGCCCGTCAAGTGGTGACGGTGAGGCCATTCTTCGTCGGCCTTAATGCCATCGTGAGCATCGGGTGCGGCATGACCGGCCGAGTCCCAGTCAATGCCAGCCACAGGATCGCAGACGCGACCGACTAGAGCGCAATCGGCACCCCGCTCTTGCCTAGTGGACCGATTACGCTGCGTCGGCGGGGCGGACGCGTCTTTCGATCTCGACGCCGCGTTCGCGCTCGACGACGGCCAGATCGGATTGGCTTTGCAGGTCGAGCCAGAATTGCGGCCGATTGCCGAAATAGCGGCCGAGCCGGAACGCCGTATCGGCGCTGATCGACCGTCGCTCGTTGAGGATATCGGTGACGCGGCCGGAGGGGCACCGAGGTCGAGCGCGAGCCGGTTGGCGCTCAGCGCGCGCGCCTTCAGTTCGCGCGGTAATAAGCGTCCGGGGTGCACAGGTACAGGCATATCTTACCCTCGATGATAATCGACAATCTCGACATCGAACTCGTCGCCCTTCGCATATCAAGCGGACTTGCGCGCGCCCAGACCCGGATATTATGTTCTTATTTTGTTCTTGACAAATCGATAATCATGGGATATATGGATGTGTGGACAGAGGCGGCTGAAGATAAAGCCGTAATGCTCGGCCAGAGGTCAGCCTGTAAATCGCCTGTAAAACAGGCCTATCAGGTGCCCGTCTTGAGGGTGATTCTCGCGGTCGGCGCGTCGGTCCCGAGGACGGAGGTGTTGCCGAACCGAATGATGATAATTGCTTCCCCACCTATCAGGAACGCATCGCCGCTGTTTGTCCGCTGTTCCGCCGCTGTTATTCCGCTGTTATCTGCCGGTGTTTTCGGGCGAAAAGCAATGTATATCATAGGGTTAGATAAAACAGCGAGCGAAAACACCCGGTATCAGCGGCGCGTTTGCTGCTCCGGGCCCCGGCGCCTCGGTCAAAAACCGTGGATTTTCGCGGGGTCGCCGCCGCGGTTTGCTGCAGATTCCCTGCGGAAGCAGCAAAAAGCCCGCCGCCCCGGCCGGCGGGCGATCGGGATCGGCGCACGGGCAGTCTGGCTGCAAATCCGCTGCAAATGCAGCCAGAAAACAGTAACGGGGTGTGCGCAGGCGTGCCTGCAAACTCCCTGCAGATGCAGGCGGGTGCCGCCTCGGAGAACCGGGTCGGCGTGAGAGTGGCGGTGTGCGGAGCCGCGAGAATGCGTCGCCGGCCTGAGGTGCGCTTATTAGGTTTCGGCTGCGGCGGCGGTCCGCGCCCGGCGGCGCTTGGGTTGGGCGGCGGCGACAGCGGCCTCGCGCGCCGCGGTTTCCTTGTCTTCCGCTTCCTTGGCGAGGCGAAGGGCGCGCAGCCGGCTGGTCTTGGCCGCCTCGGCCTGACGCGCGCTGTCGGATGGCGGGGTGAATTTCGATTTGCTGTTCATCGTTGCATTCGTTCCGCAAAGTTCGGATTCGCAAGATTGACCAGAAATTGCCATCAATCCAAGGAATAGATGAGGATTATTGCCCCGGCTTGCAACCCGCGAGGCAAATGAAGACCAGAAAATCATCTGCCGAAAGATCCTGGAATGACATGGTTAAGCGGGCAAACCTTTGGTCAGCGGGCGCCGGTTTTTGCAGTGGTGCGACGAAACGCCTGGAGAAAATCGGAGCCTGTACTTGATGCTGACCGCCGGGCACGGCATATACGGAGGGCAGCGTTCGTGCTCTCCCTTTTCGAGCTACGTGATCGGGCTGCGTGAGCGATCCCGCGGAAATTGCGGGGCCTGGGTCCGATCTTTATCCCCTGCCAAAACTGGACAGCCCTGATCACGCGGGTCGTCTCCGACCCGCTCGGGCCATGCCGATCAAATGCGGCGTGCTCTCGCGGACCTCTTGATCTTGAAGGATCCTGGTTTGTCCAATTTTTCCGATTTCGGCCTTTTGCCGCCCATTCTCGATGCCCTCGCCGCCGAGGGTTACGACAACCCCACCCCGATCCAATCGCAGGCCATCCCGCAGGTGTTGGCCGGTCGCGATCTCTGTGGTATCGCGCAGACCGGCACCGGCAAAACCGCCGCTTTTGCGCTGCCGATCCTGCAGCGCCTCGCCGGCGAAACCACCCGCACGCCGCGCGGCACCTGCCGCGCGCTGGTGCTGAGCCCGACCCGCGAACTGGCCAGCCAGATCGCGCAGAGCTTCCGCAGCTATCGCGGCCGGTTGCCGCTCTCGACGGCCGTCGTGTTCGGCGGCGTTCCCCTCGGGCCGCAGCAGCGCCAGCTCGCGGCCGGTGTCGACATCCTCGTCGCGACGCCGGGCCGTCTGCTCGATCTGATCGACCGCCGCGCGCTGGAGCTGTCGGGCATCCGCGTCCTGGTGCTCGACGAAGCCGACCGGATGCTCGATCTCGGCTTCATCCACGCGCTGAAACGCATCGTCAGATTGCTGCCGAAACAGCGCCAGACCCTGCTGTTCTCGGCGACGATGCCGAAAACCATCGCCGCGCTCTCCGAGGAATACCTGACCGATCCGGTCAAGGTGGTCGTGACGCCGCCGGCAACCACCGTGGAACGCGTCGACCAGACCGTCACCTTTGTCCCGGCCGAGCGCAAGCGCGAGCTGCTGGCGACGATACTGCGCGACCCGGATTTCGCGCGCGTCCTGGTCTTCACCCGGACCAAGCACGGCGCCGATCGAGTGGTGCGGCATCTCTCCCAGGCCGGCATCGATTCGGCCGCGATCCACGGCAACAAATCCCAGCCGCAGCGCGAGCGCGCGCTGGCCGGCTTCCGCGCCGGCCACACCCGTGTGCTGGTCGCCACCGACATCGCCTCGCGCGGCATCGATGTCGAAGGCGTCTCGCATGTCGTCAATTTCGAATTGCCGAACGTGCCCGAGGATTACGTGCACCGCATCGGCCGCACGGCACGCGCTGGCGCCGCCGGCAGCGCGATCTCGTTCTGCAGCGACGAGGAAAAGCCCTATCTTCGCGACATCGAGAAGCTGACGCGCGTCGCGATCCCGGCGCTTCCCGCGCCGGCCGCCCTGCGCATCGCCGCGAGCGGCCCGCCGGTCCGGCTGCCGGAACGGCCATCTCCGCCATCGACGCGCCCTGCACCCGCGCAGCCTCGCTCTCGCCGGCAACGGAATGGGCCTCGCCGTCCAAATCCCGCCTCGGCAGGCAATCGCCAGCGCAACGAGACGGCCGATGCCGGGTCGCTGCCGGCCTTCCTGCGATTCCCGCGCGGCAAATCGACGGTGCACTCGGCTCGGTCGTAGCGCGACATGCTGGTTGCGCGGCAAGGGGAGGAGATCGTCTGCCCGAAGGGGACGCTCTGCGGCCGCATGATTCGCGATGCGCAGGACCGGATCACCGGCGACGATTTCTCGGCGAGCGAGGCCGTCGCTGCGCCGGCGGGCGAACGATATGTCTGCGCCTGCTGCGGGCGTATTGTGGCAATGCGTGAAGACCAGAGGTGGCGAGTTCACCTGCGTCGGGGGTGGGTTCGGTAATGAGCGATCTGAAGAACATTCTTTCCGATACCGCGGCGTTTCAGGATCCGATCCTGGCCCGGAGCCTCGGCCAGCTGGCGACATCGTTCGGCGGATTTCTGATCACCTGCGCCGCGATGTACCTGTGCCTGCGAATATCGCTGTGGGCGACGTTGCCGCTCTCGGTGCTCGCCGCCGGGTTCCTCGTGCGCATCTTCATCATTCAGCATGATTGCGGTCATGGCGCCTTCTTCCGGTCGCAGCGCGCCAACCACATTGTCGGTATTCTTTGCGGCCTGATGACGCTGACGCCGTACGCCTTCTGGCGGCGGCAGCATGCCCGGCATCACGGGTCGTGGAACAATCTGGACCGGCGCGCCGCGAGCGGTCTCGACATCTATTCCTCGTGCATGACGATCTCGGAATATCTTCGGCTCGGCCGCTGGCAACAGTGGCTTTATCGTTTCTCGCGTCACCCCATCGTGTCGCATCTGATCCTGCCCCCGGTGGTGTTTCTGCTGCTTTACCGGGTACCGTTCGATGCGGCGAAGGCGTGGCGGCGCGAACGCCGCGCCGTCTATGTCACCAATCTCTTGTTGGCGGGATTGTTCGGCGGATTGGGGCTGGTGATCGGCTTCGAGCGGGTCGTCGCCGTGCAATTGCCGATCATGATCCTGGCCTCGATCGTCGGCGTCTGGCTGTTCTCGATCCAGCACCGGTTCGAGCGCACGCTGTGGGTATCCGAGGCGAATTGGGACTTTGCCGAGGCCGCGCTGCGCGGCTCGTCATACCTGCGTCTGCCGCGCATCCTGCAATGGTTCACCGGAAATATCGGGTTCCATCACATTCACCACCTCAACCCGCGTATTCCCAATTATCGCCTCGAAGACTGTCACGGCGCGCTCGAGGGCGTGCAGGCTGCGCCGGTCCTGACATTGCGCACCGCCATCACGACGCTGCGCTACGCGCTATGGGACGAGGATCTGCGGCGGATGGTGAGGTTCCCCCGATACGCGGGGGCGGCGGCCTGAGTCCGGCTGGTTAGCGATGCGAGTTGCCCATCCGCGGCGACCGCCGGCCATGCGACCAGTGGCCCGGCTGCATCTGCGCCTCAATCCGGCGCTGATGCTCGGTGATCCACGCCTCGGCATCCGCTTCGGTCGCGAACCGGCTGATCCGTGTCGGGTGGCTGTCCGGGATCTTGACCTCGACGCCGAATGATCCGTCATCGAGCGAGATCACGCGATAAGTCGCTTCGGCATGCGGGTGTGTCTTCGGCATGGCTCGGCCTCAGCCCCGCAGGCTCGGCGGGAACTCGTTCTCCGCACCGCAGGCCGAGCATGTCGTCGAATCGAACGGGACGCGCTGCGTCGGTCCGATGCCCAACGCGATCACCGCGCCGCAATTGCCGCACAAGTAATCGGTGTCGCCGGTGCCGCGGAACAGCGGTTTCGCCGCGCCGGGAACCGCGTGATCGACGCCACCGGGCGGCGCGTGTGTGACCTTCAGCGAAATGGCCGGCATTGAGTTTTGCTCCGTTCGGGCTCGGTGAGGCCCAGGCTTATGACCGCGTCAGCTGGTCTTCCCGCACGATGCGTTCGTGGCCGTCGGATTGGCTTTTGACCCGGTACTGAAACACGCTGGCGTCTTCGGGCAATAGCCGAACAATCTTGAACTGCCCGCGCGCCGAGCTGAGCTGGTGCCGATCGGGCGAGAAGCGGACGGTTTGTCCAACGGCAAATTTGCGTGTCATGTGCAACTCCTCCTATCACCCGTTCGGCGGCACGCCGCTGTCGACCCGCTCGGCCAACCGCTCGTATTCCTGGGCGACCTCGTGCAAATGCTCCTTGATCGCGAGTGTCGTGGCTTCGCTCGCCAATTTCCGAACTCGGGCCGCATGCCGCCGGTAATAGTCGGCCGGCAATGGCGGTGTGGTTGGCGGGTGTTCCATCGTTGCGTGCCGATCAATAACCTTCGCGCTCGAGGCGCTTGCGCAGCATCTTGCGGTGACGGCGGATCGCCTCAGCCTTTTCGCGGACGCGGCGTTCCGACGGTTTCTCGTAGGACCGGCGCCGCTTCATCTCCCGGAAGGTGCCTTCGCGCTGCATCTTTTTCTTGAGCACCCGCAGGGCGGAGTTGACGTCATTGTCGCGTACGAAGACCTGCATCGCGGGACGCCTTTCTGGTTGTTACCGAGCTAGGCTCCGCGCACAGAGCGAAAAGGGGAGCCGCGCGGAGCGGGCTCCCCTCTGTTCAGTGGGTCTGGTCCCGCTAAGCCTGCTGCAGATTGACCGCCGAGGTCTTGCCCTGTTGGCCGCGTTCGAGCTCGAAGCTGACCTTCTGCCCTTCGTGCAGATTGCCCATGCCGGAGCGCTCAACGGCCGAGATGTGCACGAACACATCCTTCGAGCCGTCTTCGGGCTGGATAAAGCCGTAGCCCTTTTGGGAATTGAACCACTTCACGGTACCGATCGTCATTGTCGTCCTTCGCGTAATCAAGGATTTCCGCCGTTCGAAACGAAACGGCGGGGTCAAACTGCAACACTGAACGGGGAGCAGGTCCGGCGCTCGATTACGCGTGGGAAGAGCAAGCCGAACGATGAAGAGGTCGACACCGCGAATATGGGCCTCGCGGGGACCCGTTACAAGAGAGATCCGAACTCAGATGGTTAAGGCTGCACCGGTGGCGGCGGGGGTGGGGTGATCGGTAGGGTCTGGGTTATGGCCAGCCAGAACACCGCGAAACCCAGCGACAACACCGCGATCGGAATGCCGGCGCGGGCGTGGTCGCGGTACGAGAGATGCGCGCCGATGCGGTCGGCCTGCTCGGCGATCAGCAGATTCGTCAGGCTGCCGCTCAGCAGCAGATTTCCGGCCAAGGTCGACAGCAAGGCCAGCGAGTACAGCACGCCGGCCGACGGCGTCGGCCAGATCTGCAGTACGAGCATCGCCGAGGGCAGGCTGCCGATTGCGTTGCTGGTCACCACCGCGAACGGCACCAGCAGTAAGAGATTGTTCGGCAACAAGCCGTATTCGTCGAGGAAACCCAGCGCCCTCGCCGCCAATGCGGCATCGTTCAGCGCACCGGTGATCGCGAACAGGCACGCGACCAGCAACAGGAGCGGCCAATCGACCGCTGCGATCATCGTGCGGCTGGTGATCTTACGGTTGGCCAGCAATAGCGCCGCGATGATCAGCGCTCCGATTTCGCGCGGCAGCGAGGTCGAGAACAGGATCAGCAAGGCGATCAGCGCGACAACCCCCTTGATCATCTGGTTGCGGTCGAGCGGATGGGCGGTGACCGGCACCGGCTCCCGTCCCTCCGGCGGGATCGCATCGCGGATCCGCCGCCGCCATTGCAGCCACACCACCGCGAAGACGACAAACAGCGCAAACAGCGCCGGTACGCCGTTGATCGCCAGGAAGGTCCAGAAATCGAGATGCCCGATCGCGCCGAGCACGATGTTCTGCGGATTGCCGATCAGGGTCGCGGCCGAGCCGGCATTGGTCGCCGCGGCGAGTGCGATCGCAAACGGCCGCGGGTCGAAGCCGCGGCTTTGCGCGCCGGCGATCAGCAGGGGCGCGATTGTGATGATCAGGATCTCGTTGCCCAAGACCGCCGACAGCGCCCCGCCGATGGCGACGGTGATCGCGAGCAGCCCGGCGGTGCCGCCGCCCCAATTGATGATCGTGCGGGCGCACAAATCGATAAACCCCGATTCGGCGAATTGCGCCGAGATGATCATCATCGCGAACAGCAGCGCCAGGGTCGGCATGTCCACTGCGCTGCCGAAATCGTCGAGCGTCATCTGGCTGCTGGCCAGCAATGCGATGACCGCGAGCAGTGCGATGCCGGTACGGTCGACGCGCAGCCAGGCAATCCGCCCGGCAGCCATGCCGAGATAGGTCAGAACCAGGACCAAGAGGACGATCGCGGCGTGCATCGGGCGGGGCGTCTCGCGGGGGCTTTCGCATCATACGCCAGCCCGCGCTTCCGGCGCCTGCTTCGTCACCTTTGCGACAATTTTGCGTCAAATAGTCGATTCTGCGGCACCGGATCGGGCTACGGGCGTCTCGACCATCGATCGCGGGCGTCCCGCCCGCATGCGGCCGGGACGCCCGCGCTCCACGTGGTGCGCGCCGGGGCGGCGATTGCTATATCATGTGCAGGATGACCGATCTCCTCACCGAACAGCCGCCGCCACCGGCCGGCGACACGCCTCTGTTCGCCGCGCTGAATGAGGCGCAATGCCGTGCTGTCGAGGCGGTCGATGGGCCGGTTCTGGTGCTGGCCGGCGCCGGCACCGGCAAGACCCGGGTGCTGACGACCCGGCTCGCCCACATCCTGGCGAGCCGCCGCGCCTATCCCGGCGAGATTCTGGCCGTGACCTTCACCAACAAGGCGGCGCGCGAGATGCGCGAGCGGCTCGAGGCGATGATCGGGCGCGCCGCCGATGGGGTGTGGCTCGGCACGTTTCACGCGCTGGCCGCGCGCATCCTGCGCCGGCATGCGGAGATGGTCGGGCTGACCGCGAATTTTACGATTCTTGATACCGACGACCAGCTGCGTCTGCTGAAGCAGATCATCGCCGCCGCCAATATCGACGAGCGGCGCTGGCCGGCGCGCGCGCTGCTCGGCGTCATCGAACGCTGGAAGGACCGCGGGCTGACGCCGGACAAGATTCCAGCAGGGGATGCCGGCGACTGGGCGGATGGCCGCGCCGTTGAGCTCTACCGCGATTATCAGGAGCGTCTCGCGACCGTGAACGCGGTCGATTTCGGCGACCTGCTGCTGCACAATTTGACCTTGTTCGCCACAAATACGGAGATCCTCGCCACCTATCAGCGGCGCTTCCGTTATCTCTTGGTCGACGAGTATCAGGATACCAATGTGGCGCAATATCTGTGGCTGCGGCTCTTGGCTCAGCAGCACAAGAATCTGTGCTGCGT
>VAZR01000287.1 GCA_005888515.1 Alphaproteobacteria bacterium
GCTCCGTCGCGCTGCTGTGGCTCACGACCGCGTGTCTGCTGCTTTATCTGGTGCCCGTCGAGACCCACCTCGTGCGGGACGCTCACCGGCTCGCGGTCGAAACGATGATCTACGCGCCGTTTGCGGCCCTGGCGGTGGCGGATCTCTGGTATCATCGCCGCCGCGCCATCCGGAGCAGCTGAGCATGTCCGTCAGCCTGCGCGAGGCAACCCAACCCGACCCACGGCGGTATTTCGACCACATCGCGGCCGAGCGCGGCCCGGTTGCCGAGCTTGAGCCGGTGTGCCTCTATCTCGAAACGACGAACCGCTGCAACCTGCTCTGCACGACCTGTCCGCGCACCTTCGAGGCGCTCGAACCCCCGGCCGACATGGGCTGGGAGTTGTTCACCTCAATCGTCGACCAGTTTCCGCGCATCGCACGGGTCGTGCTTCACGGCGTCGGCGAGCCGATGATGGTGCCGGCGCTGCCGCGCATGATCCGCTACCTGAAGGATCGCGGCAGCTATGTGCTGTTCAACACCAATGGCACATTGCTGACCCGGCGCAAGGGAAAGGAGCTGATCGACAGCGGCCTCGACGAGTTGCGCGTGTCGATCGATGCGGCCGAACCGGAGGCGTTCAAACAGGTGCGCGGGCGCGACATGTTCGCCCGCATCGTGCGCAATGTTCGCGCGTTTCGGGGGATGCAGCGCGAACTCGCTGTGGAGCGGCCGCGCGTCTCGCTGTGGCTGACCGGGCTCCAGGAAACCGTCGCGCAACTCGGTGATTTTGTGCGTCTCGCGCACGAGATCGATGTCGCCGAGGTTTATCTGCAGCGCCTCGTCTATTTCCCCGAAGGACAAGGGCTCGCCCGCCCGCAATCCGCGCTGTTTGCCGGCGGCGAGGATGAGGAAGGGCGGCTGGTGCGCGAGGCCGAGGCGCTGGCCCGCAGCCTGGGGGTCAGTTTCAATGCCTCGGGCGCTACCGATCCCGCCGCCAGCCTGACGCCTCAGGACGAGGCGCAACCTTGGTCTCTGTGCCGGCGCCCGTGGACGCTGATGTATTTCACTGCGCATGGGCGGGCGATCCCGTGCTGCATCGCGCCGTTTTCGATGCGCGGCTATGACAGTTTCACGTTGGGAGATGCCACCCAGCAAAGCCTGCGGGAGATCTGGAACGGTCCGCGCTATCAGGCATTTCGCAGCGCTCTGTTGAGCGACAAGCCGCCGCCGGCCTGCGCCAGTTGCGGACTGCGTTGGAGCCTTTGAGGATGGCCCAGTAAAGATGGCCCAGCCGCGGGTCGCGCTCGTCATCCCGACCCTCAATGAAGAAGAGGCGATCGGCGGCGTCATCGCCGCCGTGCCGCGCGCGATGGTCGACGACATCATCGTGGTCGACAGCGGCAGTACCGATCGCACCGTCGAGCGCGCTCAAGCAGCCGGTGCCCGCGTCGTGAGCCTGCGCGAGCGCGGCTATGGCCGTGCCTGTCGCGCCGGCGCCGAGGCCGCCCGGGATTGCGACATCATCGTGTTTCTTGACGGCGACGGCAGCGACTGCCCCGAACTGATCCCGCACCTCATCGAGCCGATTGCTGAGAGCCGCTGTGACTTCGTGATCGGCTCGCGCACCCGCGGAAAGCGGGAGCCGGGCAGCATGGCCATTCATCAGCTCCTTGCCGGCCGGGTTATCGGCTTCGCGATGCGCCTGCTCTACGGGGTTCATTACACCGACATGTGCCCGTTCCGGGCGATCCGCCGCGATGCGCTGATGCGCCTCGGCATGCGGGAAATGACCTACGGCTGGAACCTTGAGATGCAGATGCGGGCGGCTCGCGCCGGGCTGCGCATCGTCGAGCTGCCGGTCGCCCATCGCCGCCGCGCTGGCGGAGTGTCGAAGGTCTCGGGCAATCTGCGCGGCACGCTCAAGGCGAGCTGGCGCATCCTGGCGACCTTTGTGCGCATCGCAGCCGGAGGTTACCGGCGCGAACCCGGCAACGTGCCGTCGGCGGAGAGGCATCTGCGATGAAACCGAACCCGTTTTCCGATGTCCTCGCATTCGTCACCGAACCGGGATTTGCGACGGCCGTCTTCTGGCTGCTGGTGCTCGCCAGCGTGCTGATCGCGGCTTATGTCTGGCGCCGCTTTCCCGAACAGCGAAAATTTTCGAACCTCGTGCAGTGGTCGTTCCGTTTGGTGATCGGCGCCTTCTGGTGGCAGCAGAGCCTGTGGAAATTGCCGCCGTTCTACACCGATCACCCGGAAGCGGCGTTCGGAGAGACCGGCCTCGCCTATTGGATGGGGCTCATGGGCAAGCACGCCGCGATCCCGCTGCAGGCGGATTTCGTCAACAACATCGTATTGCCGCACTTCTATCTGTTCGCGCCGATCGTCTACGCAGCCGAAGTTCTGACCGGAGCATCTTTGATGCTGGGCGCGTTCGTCCGCCTGTTTGCGGTTATCGGCGCGCTGCAGATCCTCAATTTGTGGCTCGGTCTCTACAGCGCACCCGGCGAGTGGCCGTGGACCTATTTCTTCCTGTTCCTGCTGCAGCTGATGTTCGCCGTGCACTGCTATGGGCGCAGCCTCGGCATCGACGCAATCCTCAATGCGGAACGCGTCAGGCGCAGCAAGACCGGCATTATTGGCCGTTTTCTCGCCGCCGCGACCTGACAGCGGGTCTCGAACCCCCAATAATTCCGAGTGGGTCGAGATCCGCTCTAGGGGTCATGTTTACCCTTGAGGTAGTGGCGGCGGGATTTGGCGCGGTTGCCGCACGAGCTCATGTCACACCAGCGGCGCGTCCCGGCCTTGCTCTCGTCGACGAACAGCCAGAGACACGCATCATTGGCGCAGCGCCGCACCCGGCGGCGATCCGCGCGCGTTAACAGATCGGCGGCCGACCACAACACTGGCGCCAGCAACCCCGCCGCCGACATATCGACGCGTTTCACGGCCCAGGCATAACCGCCATCGGCATGCGCCAGCGTTTCGCGCCGCGGCGCGTCGGCCAGCATGCGGTTCAGCAGCGCGACATCCTTTTCCACCGCGTGCTGCGATGAAGCGAGCGCATTGAACAGGCGATAGATCGCCTCGCGCAATTCGATCATCGAGCCGAACAGCGCTGCCGCTTCCGCGGGGCGGCGGTGAGCGCGATT
>VAZR01000288.1 GCA_005888515.1 Alphaproteobacteria bacterium
GCCTTGATCGCCTCATCCGCTTCGTATTCGCATAGCGCGGCCTCGACCTCGGTCATCAGCGGGAAGCTCAGCGCGTTGAGCTTTTCCGGTCGGTTCAGCGTGATAATGGCGCACCCATCGAGGCGCTCGGTCAAAATGAATTCATAGGCCATGTTCCGCACTCCTCCGGCGATGGCAGTCGTTCTGCCGCCAGTATCGGCCCAGCTCGCGGCGCTCGCCAAGCCGCAAAGCGGTGTCGAAGATCAAACAACCGATTATGCATTGGCAGATCGTGCGCGCCGCCCGATGCTGTGGTGCTGTTGGATCGACAGGAGGGCGAAAGGCAATGCGCACGCAAGCCGAGAAAGCTGCGATATTCCAGGAGCTGCACCGGCGGCCCGGCACCTTCATCATTCCGAACCCGTGGGATGCCGGTACCGCACGGCTGCTTGCCTCGCTCGGCTTCGAGGCGCTGGCGACCACAAGTCTGGGCCTCGCGAACATCTGGGGCCGCGGGACGGTCAGCGCCGATGAGATCATCGAGAATGCGCGGATCATCGCCGCGGCGACCGACCTGCCGACCAATGGCGATCTCGAGAATTGCGGCGCCGACGAACCGGAAGAAGCCGCGGAGATGATCCGGCGCGCCTCGGAGGCCGGTCTGGCGGGTGGTTCGATCGAGGATTTCACCGGCGATCCCGCCAACCCGATCTACGGCTTCAACCTCGCGCTCGAGCGCGTGCATGCCGCGGTCGAGATGGCAAAGAAGCTGCCGATCCCGTTCGTGCTGACCGCACGGGCCGAGCAGCTGATCCACGGCAGTACCGACATCGACGCAACGATCCGGCGGCTGCAGGCATTCGAGCAGACGGGGGCCGACGTGCTCTATGCTCCCGGCCTCAAGGATTTGGAGACGATCCGCGCGGTTGTATCGTCGGTTTCAAAGCCGGTGAACGTGGTCATGACTCATGCCGATCCGTCGATCACGGCGGCCGACCTCGCCGAGGTCGGGGTTAAGCGGATCAGCATCGGCGGCAGCGGTTCGCGGTTCGCGCTTAACGCCTTCATGGCCGCGGCTCGCGAGATGGCCGAACGGGGCACCTTCACCTTCGTCGGCGAGAACCCGCCGTGGAAAGATCTGCTCGACGCATTCGCCAAGGGCAAAGGATAAAGGCAATATGGGCGCTGACGCGGGCGGCTAGCCTCGGGAGGACGGAAATGGTCGGAAGTCTGGAAGGCGTGCGGGTCTTGGAATTGGCGCGGTACCAGGCGGGCCCGCGCGGCGGCATGATCCTGTCGGATCTCGGCGCCGAGGTCATCAAGATCGAGAAGATCGGCGGCGAAGAAACCCGCCGCTCCGAACCGGTGGTGCGCGGCCAAAGCGTCTATTTCTCGGTCTACAACCGCGGGAAGAAGAGCCTCTGTCTTGATATGCGCACCGAGCGCGGCAAGGAGGTTTTCGCTGCCTTGGTGCCGACCGCCGACATCGTGTTGCAGAACTTCCGCCCCGGGGTCATGGAGAAGATGGGCTTCGGCTACGACCGCCTCTGCCAGCTGAAGAAGGACATCATTCTCGTATCCGTCTCCGGCTTCGGGCAGTACGGCCCCTATCGCGACCGTCCGGCTTTCGACCCGCTCGGCCAGGCAATGGCCGGGCTGATGGACCTGACCGGGAAGCCGGTCGGCCGCCCGCTTGGCGCCGCCACCTCGCTGGTCGACCGCTACACCTCGTTGCACGCGACGATCGGCACTCTGGCGGCGCTCCGGCACCGCGACCGCACCGGCGAGGGCCAGGTGGTCGATTGCTGCCTGTTGGATTCCGGCTTCACGATGGTCGAGATCCCGCTCTCCTATTATCTCGCGACCGGCCAGGAGGGCGGCGAAGCCGGGCGGCCCCCCTACAAGGCGAAAGACGGCCATGTCGTGATCTCCGCCTCGGGGCGCGAGATGGCGAGCCGGCTGATGCAGATCGCCACCGGAGACGAAAATGCCAAGGCCGAGGGCTACACCAGCCGCGTCGGCCAGGACGACCCGCGCAAGGTCGCGGTCGCCAAATGGTGCGAGCAGAATACGGTCGATCACATCGTATCGACGCTGCTCGCCGCCGAAATCCCGGTGGCGCCGGTCAAGACCATCCCGCAGGCCGCCGAGGACCCGCATCTGTGGGAGCGCGAGATGCTGGTCAAGATGCCCGATGCGGTCGCCGGCGAGATGTACCTGCCCGGCGCGGCGATCAAAATGTCGAAGACACCGGGCCGGGTCGGCCATGTACCAACCCCGGGCGAGCACACCGACGAGGTTCTGTCATCGTTGCTCGGCTACGACCGCCCGACGCTCGACGAATTGCGGCAAGCCAAGGTCATCGCCTGACCGCAAGCTGGAGAGCGTCGTAGGCATCCCCAGGAACGGCCGCACGGCACTTCCCGTCAGGGATGGACTATGACCGTCAGCTCATAGGTCCTGGCGGGCTCACCCGTCTCGCCTCTGCGGTATTCGAAATGCAAGCGCTCGGTGCCGGTGCCGGTGGCCTCGAAGACAAACCGTTCCGTACCGCCGACGCCGACCCGAAGCGGCGGCCCGCTCCCGCTCGGCTCAAACCGGCGCGACTTCAAACGAACCCGGCCGGGATCAGCCAGATCGCACCGCCAAGTGTAGCCGGTGGTTGGGTTCGCCCGTAAGTCGAGCTCGAATTCCCGTCCCAGCGGCACCTCCACGCCGGCGCCGCTAGAACCATCGTCTACGATCGTGATCGCCGAATGGGGCGATTGCGCCAAAGCCATGTGACTACTCGCGCCGATGACAAGTTGCGCAATCGCCCCGATCAGCCTCGCCGACCTCGTTTGGTTAACACCTCGTCGCAGCGCTCGCTCCGATCACGTCTTGACGACGCGTATCGTCCACAGATCGTCGGCCAGGTTGGAATCGGTCGCGTAGGCATACGGCATATAGAAATGGCCGTGGTCCTGCACGGTCGTCCCCCAAGAGTTCCGGATCGTGAAGAGCTGCTTTGAATCGTCATAGCCGACCGCCAGCACCGCGTGACCGCCAACTTGGCCACCGCTCGGCATCGGCAGCACGGTGACCGGATTGCCGCTCGCATCATAGATGTTTTCATAGACCGAGAAGCCGAAGACGAAGGGAAATCCGTCGGCCAGACACCCCTTCATCTGCGCGAGAGATTGTGGGACCCTGAAATAGGACACCGCTTTGTAGCTTTCGGCCTCGTGATAGGCCCTTGTGGGGGGCTTGGTCACCGGCGGGCTATGCGGCGGAAACAGTTCGGTGTTCGGATCCGCCGGCATTGCCTCATAGGGCCAACTCGTCTCTTTGCAGGCGCCCTGTTTGGCGACGCTCTTGATGCCGTCCCGGATCTGCGC